>NZ_DFRA01000042.1:0-40140 GCF_002378465.1 Empedobacter sp. UBA3475
TAAAAAGGAAGCTTCCTTTTTGCAACTAACTCAGAACTTACAACCAGCGTTAGGGAGAGTAGTCTAAATCCTTTTGTAGAAATTGGATTTTCTTACTTGTAATAGAATTTTATTCTACAAAAGATTGCAACGGATAGCCCGACCGAGCGATTTACATTTCTTGTTATTGAATTATTAAGAGATAATTGAGGGAGATTGTATAAATACGAGGAATAGAGCGAGTGAATGCCCAAATAAATTTTTCAATAGAAATATACTTTTATTGATAGGTTCATACTTAAGTATATGTGGAATATGGATTTGATTTCATAAAAAAAATATAAAATATAAACTATGTTCAAAATTATTAGAAGTTTATCATTTGAAATTTAATAGCTTTACAGCTTAATATTACTTAATTGGATCAGAAAATATTAGATCACATTTTAGATAAGGATTGGGAACAGGCTTTTAAACTTCTTGTAAAAGATTATCATCAGAGAGTTTATTGGCAAATTCGTCGTATGGTTTTGATTCATGAAGACGCAGATGATATTGCTCAAAATGTTTTTATAAAAATCTATCAAAATTTGAATTCATTCAAAAATGAATCAAAATTATCGACATGGATTTTTAGGATTACTTATAACGAAACCATCAATTTTATTCATAAAAATGCTAAAGAACAAAATGTTTCGTTTGAAGATTATTCGATGAATATTGCAGATGATTTATCTACGGATGAGTATTTTACAGGTGATGAAATTGAGTTGAAACTACAAAAAGCGATTGCAAGTTTGCCAGAAAAGCAGCGCGTAGTATTTATGATGAAATATTATGATGAAATGAAATATGAACAAATTTCTGAAATTTCAGGAACATCTGTTGGTGCGCTAAAGGCGTCTTATCATCATGCAGTTACAAAAATTAAAGAATTTTTAGAGGATGAAGATTAAACCTTTTTAACTTTTTTTTGTCTTATGAATGATATGAAAGAAAATGGATTAAAAAATAATTTTAAGGTTCCAGAGAATTATTTTAAGAATTTAGAAGATGAAATTTATTTTAAAAGCTTAAAACAAAAGGAAAATTATACAACCCCTACTAATTATTTTGACGATTTAGAACAGTTAATTTTATCGAAAACTATTGATAAAAAAGAAACAAAAGTTGTACATTTCAATATTTGGTGGGCTGCTGCTTGTATATTGCTATTAGCATTGGTTGTAACTCCTTTTGTGATTAATTCTACAGAAAAATCTACAGAAGTTGTGGATACAAAAACAGAAAATCATGTTTACGAGAAGATCTATGATTCGTATATAGTGAGTGATCAAAACAAAAAATCGTCCAATGTAACATTAGACGATTCTGATTTTGCTTTATATGATTATTAAGAAATTCTAAATAATTTCTGCACTTAAACCTCGGTTCAATAATTCTGTGCATCGAGGTTTTAAATCTTCTAATTCACCCGTCAAGACTTCGCATTTACCTTTGTAGTGAATCAAAATAGAACATTGTTCCGCTTGCTCTGGCGTGTGTTCACAAACATCAATCAACGATTCGATTACCCAATCAAAAGTATTCACATCATCATTGTAAACAATAATTTGATATTTGTGTGATTCCTGTTCCAATACATCAACAGCCGAATCTTTTTCCGTTTCCCACATGGGTTGCGTTGCGTATTTTGTCATATCATTTTATTTTTTGAAATGTAGCGCAATCCACTCATTTCGTTGTTTTTTAGATACAAATTTCAAACCATTTTCTGTACAAAAAGCTAAGATATCATCAAAATCTTGCTCCATCAATCCACTTAAAAATAAATCACCATTTTCATTCAAAACATTGATGTAAGAAGGAATTTGACTGATTAAAATATTTTTGTTGATATTCGCTAAAATAATGTCAAACTGTTTGCTTCCCAAAAGTGAATTATCACCCATTTTCGCATCTAAACTAACACCATTTCGTTTTCCATTTTCGATAGAATTTTCCACAGCCCACTCGTCAATATCGATACATTCTGCATAATTTGCACCACGTTTCATTCCTAAAATTGCAAGAATTGACGTTCCACAGCCCATGTCCAAAATATCTTTTCCTGTAAATTCAGTTTCCAAGATATATTCTACCATCAAATGTGTTGTAGAGTGATGTCCAGTCCCAAAAGACATTTTTGGTTGAATGATAATTTCGTACGGAATATTTTCAACTGTTTCGTGAAATTCTGCACGAATCAAACATTGGTCATTCACTAAAATTGGCGTGAAATTTTCTTCCCAAGTTGCATTCCAATTTTGTTGTTCAATTTCTTGACGCGTATAAGAAAAATCAATATTCTCGATAGAATCAATCACTTCTTTTACTTGGTCAATATTTTCGTCAGTTTTTGGCATGTAAGCATCAAAACCTTCTTCGTTTTCAACAAAACTTTCAAAGGGTAGTTCAGAAATCATTGCAATAATAATTTCATTAAAAGGCTCTACTTCCGCAACTTTAAATTTATATTCGATATAATTTGTCATAAAAAAATGTAGAAAACATCAAATTGTTTTCCAGCGCAAATTTACGATTTTTATAATTAATGATAAAGGAGATTATTTATCAAATGGAAAGTCCTTCAAACCAACCATCATTTCACGTTTTCCTGGAGGCCCAGGACGTTTTTGTACAATATAGCCCAAATCTTTCAAACCTCTTTTTATGGTTCCTTTCGCTGCATAAGTGGTAAAAATGGCAGATTTTTTAGTTAAAGAATCAACAATTTCTAACAATTCTTTTTCCCATAATTCTGGTTGAACACGAGAACCAAATGCATCAAAATAAACTAAATCAAAATTATTTTCGTTGATATTTTTCAGATTGAAAAAATCTTCTTCCACTTTCTTAACTTCAAAATATGGAGAAATTTTATTCCAATTTTCCCAATTTGAATGAAATAATTGTTGATAATAATCTAAAAACTCTTCTTTTCGATGTTCAAATTCCGGATAAAGTTTGAAAACATTTTCGAAATAATTCACCAATTCAAATTCTTCATCAGAAACTGGAAAT
Organism: Empedobacter sp. UBA3475; assembly: GCF_002378465.1. Taxonomy (NCBI): domain Bacteria; kingdom Pseudomonadati; phylum Bacteroidota; class Flavobacteriia; order Flavobacteriales; family Weeksellaceae; genus Empedobacter; species Empedobacter sp. UBA3475. The sequence goes on from NZ_DFRA01000042.1 coordinate 3,043, forward strand.
TTTTCAATTCCAACATATTGCACTGGAGTTTTATGTTTTTCAGCTTCCATCAAAGTAATGAAAGAATTAAGTCCCGTACCTAATCCAATTTCTATAATTTTTATAGGATTTTTTGTTTCTGTAAAATGATGAAATCCATTTTTTATAAATACATGAAAAGCCTCTTGTACAGCGCCATGCTTAGAATGATAAGATTCATCCCAATCTTCAATATAGATAGTTTTAGATCCATCTTCCGTTTCTTGAATAATTCTTTTCATCGTCGAAAGTTATGATATTTATTATGAAAAAGTGCAAATAAAATGTACCTTTGATAAGCACAAACAAAATATATCATAAAATGATTATAGAAAAAATTGCTGAATCAAAATTTAACGATTCAGTTTTTAACTCTACTACTTTTGGGAAAGAGTTTACAGATCACATGTTGATCGCGCATTACAAAGATGGTAAATGGGATGAGCCAAAAATTGTTCCTTACGGACCAATTTCAATGACTCCAGCAGCGATGTCTTTCCATTATGGTCAAACAATTTTTGAAGGAATGAAAGCCTACAAAAATGATAACGAAGAAGTGTTTATTTTCCGTCCAGAGAAAAACTTCGAGCGTTTTAATTTATCTGCGGCACGTCTTAATATGCCTCAAATTCCGAAAGAAATTTTTATTGATGGTTTAGAAGCTATTATTGATATCGATCGTCAATGGGTACCAAAAGATTACGGAACGTCATTATATATTCGTCCAGTAATGTTCGCAACAGAAGAAGCAGTTTCTGCTAGGGCATCTAACGAATATATTTTTGCTATTTTATTAGCTTATGCTCCTAATTATTACGATAAACCTTTATCAGTAAAAATTGCTGATTATTATAGTCGTTCAGCTCAGGGAGGTGTTGGTTTTGCAAAATGTGGAGGAAACTATGCTGGATCTTTCTTTCCAACTTCTGAAGCTCAAAAAGATGGTTATGATCAAGTAATTTGGACAGATTCTATCGAGCATAAATACATTGAAGAAGCAGGAACAATGAATGTGATGGTGCGTATAGGAAATAAAATTTTAACAGCGCCAACGTCTGAGCGTATTTTGAACGGAGTAACACGTGATTCTGTTTTAACTTTAGCAAAAGATAGTGGATATGAAGTAGAAGTACGTCCTGTAGAAGTACAAGAATTGTATGATGCTTACAAATCAGGAGAATTAAAAGAAGTATTTGGATGTGGAACTGCTGTTGTAATTACACAATACGATGCAGTTGGATTTGGTGAAGAGCGTGCTCAATTACCAACTTTAGCTGAAGAAGATTCTTTTGCATTACAATTGAAAAAGAAATTAAAAGATATTCAATACGGATTAGCAGAAGATCCTTATGGATGGAGAATTAAAATCGAAAAACAAGCTTAATTTTGTTTAAGTAAATTTTTTGAAAATATAAGCTGACAATTTGATTGTCAGCTTTTTTTGGCACGATATTTAATAATATGTTATACAAAGTACTATATTTGCAAAATGAATGGACTACAGAAATTTTTAATCATCTGTTCAGGGAGTAGTCTTGAACTCTTGAAAAAAACACCAACAGATATCAACAAACATGTTGGTATTGGAGGTGTCATATTATTTACAGGAATTTTGGCGGCTTTGTCTGCTGGATATGCGCTGAATACTGTTTTTGATAATATATATGCAGCAACAGGTTTTGGTTTGTTGTGGGGATTAATGATTTTTAATCTTGACCGATATATTGTCACATCAATGAAAAAGTCAGGTGGATTTTTTCGTCAGTTTTTTATTGCTTTGCCACGTATTTTGGTTGCAATTTTATTAGGTATTGTGATTTCGAAACCGTTAGAATTAAAAATTTTCGAGAAAGAAATTAACAAGCAATTGAATATTATTGTCAATCGAAATAAAGCGGAATTACAAAAAGGAATTGATGCGCGTTATGCTGAATTGGGAACGCCTTTTTCGAATGAACGAAAAGAAATTTATGCAGAAATTGATAAATTAAGAAACGAGTATAATTCTGCTTCTATCGAATTGGAAAAAGAAGTTGTGGGTACACAAACTGAAACAACAACTGGACGCGAAGGTTATGGACCAAATGCAAAACGAAAAGCAGAATTGAAAAAACAAAAAGCTGCCGAAATCGAAACTTATATTCAACAATCTGCGCCTCGTTTAGCTGAAATTAATAAAGAATTAGATCGATTGAATGTTGCAAAAGAAAAAGAAATTGATGCGGCTAAACCAACCGAAGAGAATTACAATGGTTTTGCTGCACGTATGCAGGCTTTAGACGAATTGTCAGTTAATAATCCAATTTTAGGGACTGCAGCTATTTTTATAGCTCTTGTGTTTATCTCGTTAGAAACTGCGCCAGTTTTAGTGAAATTAATTGCACCAAAAGGACCTTATGATTTTCTCTTAGAAAAACATGAACATTCGTTCAAGATTTTTAGCAAAGAATCGATTCAGGTTATGGATATCAAATCTGAAAAACGTGTGAAACATGAGTTAGAAAAAGTATAAAATTGTAAAAAAGTAACTTCCGTTTGAAGTTACTTTTTTAATTTTGTAATAGATATGGAAACTTATAAAATAGAAATTTACGGAGAAGACGAAAACCAAATTCAACGAATGGAAGAGGTGATTGCTCCAATAAAAGATATACAGGATTATTTTTGGAAAATTCTTTGGGTTGATGGTGAAAGTGAAACGGACGAATATTCGGTTTTCGAATTGCAAGAAGTGATTGATCAACAAGACGGAATTTTTGTGGAATATGATCAGTTAGAAAGTTTGTGTTATAAAATGGAACATGTAACGGAGGCGTTGATTATTGGAGATAGAAAAGAAAATAATTTGCATGTAAATATTGAGGATGAAAATTTATACGACAACGAAGTTGTGTTTGAATTTGTGAAAGATTCACATTGGCAAATTTTGACTTCGGATATCAATATTGTTGATACGTTCAAAGTTTTCTTTCCAAATAGTAAAATCATTGATTAAAAATAAAAGCCACTTTTTAGTGGCTTTCTTATTTATTTTTGATTCAATTTTTGGAAAATTTGTAAGGTTTCTTTTGCTTCTCTTACATCGTGCACACGCAAAATTTTTGCACCTTTTTGTAACGCAACCATATTCAGGACAGAAGTTCCGTTTAAAGCTTCTTGCGGAGTTGTTTCGAATAAATTATAAATCATCGATTTTCTCGAAATTCCGATCAGCAAAGGAAAACCTTCAAAACCTAAAGCTTCCATTTTATTGAATAATTCATAATTATGATCCAATGTTTTTGCAAAACCAAAACCAGGATCTAAAATAATATCATTCACTTTTGCAGCTTTTAATTGCGCAATTTTTTTGGAAAAATATTCGTTTACTTCCAGCGTAATATCTGCATATTCAGGATTATTTTGCATTGTTTTTGGCGTTCCTTTCATATGCATTAAAATGTATGGAACTCGAAGTTCTTTGATTGCATCAAACATATTTTCGTCTAACTCCCAACCCGAAACATCATTTATAATAGAAGCACCAACTTTTACAGCTTCACGTGCAACATTTCCTCGAAACGTATCAATCGATAGAATTAAATCTGGATATTTCTCCATAATCTTTTCGATAACTGGAATTGTACGCGCAATTTCTTCTACTTCCGAAACTTCTTCAGCGCCTTGTTTTGTCGAATATCCACCAATATCTATTATTTCAGCACCAGCTTGAATAAATTCATCGACCTTAACTAAAATCAAATCTATTGTCGAATGGCTTCCTCCATCATAAAATGAATTTGGAGTTGTATTTAATATTGCCATTATTTTTGGTTCACTTAAATCGATTAATCGACCATTACAATTAATTGTCATATCTTAGAAGTTGTATACATGAGCGAATTCTAATATTTTTGAATTCTATAACGAAATTATGAAAAATACCTCAATTCAATTTAAAGAAATCATCTCTGTTTGTCGAGATTTATATACAAAAAAATTACAAGATTACGGTCCAGCTTGGCGTGTACTGCGTTTGCCGTCTTTAACAGATCAAATTTTTATCAAGGTAAACCGTATTCGTACGTTGCAAGAAGCAGCGGAGCGTTTGGTTGATGAAGACGAAGAAGGAGAATTTGTGGCAATCGTTAATTATTCGATTATGGCATTGATTCAGTTGGAACTTGGTTTTGCAGATCAGCCAGATTTGACAGACGAACAAGCTATCGAATTTTATGATAAATATGCAACAATTGCGCACGATTTGATGATGAAAAAAAATCATGATTACGGTGAAGCTTGGAGAGATATGCGTGTAAGTTCGATCACAGATTTAATTTATCAGAAAGTTTTGCGCACAAAAAGTATCGAAGATAATAAAGGAAAAACAATTGTGTCTGAAGGTTTAGATGCAAATTATTTGGATATGATTAATTATTCGATTTTCGCAATGATTTTAATTAACGAAAAGAAAGCTTCATGAGGTATTTAGTTCAATTTGCCCGAATTATAGTTGGAGTTATTTTTATAATTTCTGGATTTGTAAAAAATGTAGATCCAATTGGGTTAAGTTTCAAATTAGAAGAATATTTTTCGCCAACAGTTCTTAACATTCCATTTTTAGAAGGTTTGAGTTTGCCTTTGGCAACTTTCTTTTCACTTTTTGAAATAGTTTTAGGCGTTTTATTATTGCTTGGCGTTTGGAAAAGATTTACAACAATAGCTTTATTGTTAACGATTATTTTCTTTACATTTTTGACATTTTATTCAGCTTATTTCAATAAAGTAACCGATTGTGGATGTTTTGGTGATGCGCTAAAATTAGAACCTTGGACATCATTTTACAAAGATGTTGTGCTTTTGATGTTGATAATTGTTTTAGTGATTGGTCAAAAATATATCAAACCATTATTCGTCGAAAAAGCGAATTATGCGATTAATTTTATTACAATTTTAGGTTCTGCAATTATTGCTTATATTGGAATTAATCATTTACCAATCATTGATTTTAGACCTTATGCAGTTGGCAAAAATTTGATTGAAGGAATGAAGTCTCCGCAAGAATTAGGTTTGAAACCAACAACGTATAAAACGATTTACACCATGAAAAATAGTGTAGATGGAAAGGTTGTAGAAATTGATGATGCACAATATATTGCGGATGATAAGTGGTACAAACATGGAACACCTTGGGTAATTGAAGCGGATAAAACGCGTACAATTGTAGAGAAAAAAGGTTACGAACCACCAATTCACGATTTTAATTTTGATTGCAATGGTGTTGATAAAACTTCTGAAATTTTAAATGCCTCGAAAGCGATTGTTTTTGTCATTCCTTTTGTTGAAAAGGTAAATGAGGAACAAATTGCGAAATTAAATACTTTAGGAAAGGAAGCGAAAGCAAAAGGTTTTGTTGTGTCAGCGGTTTCGAACAATCCAATTAAAGGTTTAGAATTAGAGAATTGTTTCATGGATCAAACAACGATGAAAACAATTATTCGTTCAAATCCTGGTGTGATGATTTTAGAAAAAGGAACGGTAAAAGCGAAATATCATGACAACGATTTTCCATCAATTAATCGATTAGAAGAATTATTTTAAAAAGTGATTAATTATATTTTAAATAAAATTTTCTACGGATTTCTAACGCTTTTTGGTGTTGTGACTGTAGTTTTTCTATTGTTTTCTGTTCTTCCTGGAGATCCTGCACGTATGATGCTTGATCAGAAAGAAGATCCTGAACAATTGGCTCAAATTAGAAAAAACTTAGGTTTAGATCAACCTTTATGGAAACAATATGCTTTTTATATAAATGATTTATCGCCGATTTCATTTCATAATATAGACGAAAACAATACAACATATACTTCATTAAGTTCTGATAAATACAATTACACAAAATTGATGGATTTCGGAACAAATGAAATGGTTTTGAAAACGCCTTATTTACGTGAATCTTTTCAAAAACAAGGAAAAAGCGTCAGTACAATTATTGAAGAAACTTTGCCAAATACAATGGTTTTAGCAATTGCGGCTATTATTATTGCAACGATAATTGGGGTTGCGTTAGGAATTGTTTCTGCTTTGATGAAAGATACGTGGATTGATCGTGTTTTGTTAGTTGTTACAAGTTTTGGGATGAGTATTCCATCTTTCTTTTCGGCGATTATCATTGCCTATATTTTTGCATTTTTGATGCATGATATTACAGGGCTGAATATGATTGGAAGTCTATATGAAGTGGATGATTTGGGAGAAGGAAAACATTTGATGTTGAAAAATTTAATTCTTCCAGCAATTACATTAGGTTCGCGTCCGTTAGCGGTTTTTACGCAATTAACACGAAATTCGTTGTTAGAAGTTTTGAACCAAGATTATATCCGAACAGCTTTTGCAAAAGGACTTTCTAGAAAAACGGTGATTACAAAACATGCATTACGAAATGCTTTAAATCCTGTAATTACAGCAATTTCAGGTTGGTTTGCGTCGATGTTGGCAGGATCGGTTTTTGTGGAATTTGTTTTTGGTTGGAATGGTTTAGGAAAAGAAATCGTAAATGCATTGAATACATTAGATTTACCAATTGTGATGGGAGCTGTCTTAGTGATTGCTGTGATGTTTATTGTGATTAATATTTTGGTCGATATTCTTTACGGAATTTTAGATCCTCGCGTTCGCATAAAATAAATCAGTAATAATTTCACGATAAATAATTATCTTGCAGTAAATATTAAAACCAAAATCAAATAAAATACACTTTTTTATGCGTGATAGAATAGTAGCAGGAAACTGGAAAATGAACTTAAATTATGAAGAAGCGATTCATTTAGCAACAAACCTTAATGCTTGGGTGGCAGATAATCATCCAATTGCACAAGTTATTATTGCGCCTTCTTCTATTTATTTACAAACATTGTTAGAAGCTGTAGATGAACAATATGTTAAGATTTCTTCGCAAGATATTTCTGCTCACGAGAAAGGAGCCTATACAGGAGATATTTCTGCAGAACAATTGGATAGTATCGGATTAGATTTCGCTATAATTGGACATTCTGAGCGTAGAGAATACCAAGGAGAAACGGATATTGTGATTGCTGAAAAATTGAAACAAGCTTTTAAATATCAAATTAATCCAATTCTTTGTGTTGGAGAAAAATTAGAAGAACGTGAAGCTGATAAACACTTTGAGGTTGTAAAAACTCAATTAATGGATGCTTTAGTTGCACAAAAACCAGAAGATCTTTCTCGTTTGATTATTGCTTACGAACCAGTTTGGGCAATTGGAACAGGAAAAACAGCTACACCAGAGCAAGCGCAAGAAATTCATGCATTTATTCGTAAAGTTTTGAAGGATGAATTTGGCGTAGAAGTCGCGAATGATACAAGTATTTTGTACGGAGGAAGTGTAAATGCACAGAATGCGAACGAAATTTTTGCTCAACCAGATATCGACGGTGGTCTTGTTGGTGGTGCTTCATTAAAATATGATGATTTTGTGCAGATAATTGCTGCATGTAAATAATATAAAAGCTCAACTTAGTTGAGCTTTTTTTATGTTTTATATTTTCTAAATTTTGAAAAATGATAAATTTAACTCCTCTGAATCCCTTATAAAATCAGTCAATTAAGAAAACTATAACATTTATTAGGATTAATTAAGAGTTTTCGGAACAGTGTCTGCAAAGTTCTAAAATGTACTAACTATTTAAAAAGTATCATTTTTAAACAAAACACATTTATTATGAAAAAATTGACGCAAGTATTAGGAGTCGTAGCAATAGGGTTAGTTTCTTTCTCTTTTACTACAAAAAATGAAATAAAAGTTCCTACAACAGAAATTACAAATAAAGTTGTAGAAGATGCACCTAAAGTTGTCATTTTAGATATTGTAGATAATATCGCTGTAGAATCAGGAACAAATATCGCATCAGAATTTAAAACAAAGTTAGAATCTTTGAATAAAGAAAATGTTCAGGTTCTTTTATGGAAAGATTTAACGAAAGGATTAAAAGATGAAGAGAAAAGATCAATCATCGATAGTTTAAAACCTGAGTTAATCATGACATTAAATTTTGAAAAAACTGATGATAATACAAATAAAGTTGCCGCAGTTGTTTTTAAACAAAATGTTGCATTTAACGAAACAGTTAAAGTAGCAAAAGAGTTAACAGAAAACTTAAATTCAACAGCTGTTAAAAATGACGGAGTTTATCAAAACGAATCAAATTATATTCAAGATAATGCTGCACCATCAATTTTCTTAAGCGTAAAAGTGAAGAATGAACCAACTTCTAACGCAGAAATTGTTGATAAACTTTCTAATTTCATCGAAACAGCGAAAGTTGAAGATAGCACAACTCCAGTTGAAATAACATCAGAAGTAGTAGTAGATTCAGCGGCAGCTACGGTAGACTCAGCTACAACAACAATAGAAGCGGCGGTACAAGATGTAAAAGCAGCTACGAAAGATGCAAAAACAAAAGTAAAAAAATCTAAAAAATAGAATCCGTTTTTTCGAATATTTCATTTTTATTAATGAAGAAAAAGTAACATTTTGTAATGAAATGTTACTTTTTTTTGTTTTTAATTACAGATAACTTAAGTTTGCTCAAACACTTCCAATTCAATGTCAAAACAAGGTTATATCGCGCGTTATTTCAATATTGTTCGTAAATTATCACAACAAAAATATTGTTCTTATGAAGATTTAGAGCGTTTTTTGGAACGAGAATTTGAAATGCTTCAACTTAATGATGATACATTAGAGTTTAATTTCTCTAAACGTACATTACAGCGCGATATTCAAGAAATCAGAAATATATTGGGAATTGATATAATGTATAGTCGCAGTCAGCGTGGATATTATATTATTCAAGACGATTATAGCTCTGATTTATTTCTGAAAACTTTAGAAGAAATTAATAGTTTTTCTGCTTTGAAATTGACAAATTCGCTCGAATCTATTGTGTATTTGGAAAAAAGAAAGCCAAAACGCGCCGAATTTTTACCAGATATTGTACAAGCAATTCAAGGAAAAAAGAAAATTGAATTTCATTATCAAAAATTTGGAGAGGAAAAAGAAACGATTCGTAAAGTTTCGCCAATTGCAATTAGAGAGCACAATAACCGATGGTATTTGATTGCGGATGATAAAGGAATTGTCAAAAATTTTGGTTTGGAACGAATGAATAGAGTTTCGATTTTTAGAGATAAAATTGACGATAATATCGAGTTTAATTACAATGATAAGTACAAATATTCGTTCGGGATTATTGTTCCAAGTTCAGAAAAACCAGAAAAAATAGTGCTTTCTGTGACCAAAAAACAAGCAGCGTATTTAGAATCTTTGCCTTTGCATGAATCCCAACAAATTTTAGAAATTAAAAACGATGAAGTTTTAATTGGATTAGAATTATTTTTGACCGAAGATTTTATCAGCGAAATTCTTTCTATGAGTCGTTCAGTTACAATTATCGAACCTAAAAAATTGAAAGAAAAAGTCAAAACAATTTTAAAAGAAACGTTGGAGAAATATAATTAGCGAGTTTCGAATTTCGAAACTCACTTTATTTTTTTACATTTCTTCAAATTCTAAATCGAAATTCATTCCCAAAATAGCTTTACCAGTAACTTTTTCTCCATTTTCAGGATTGATTAAGCCAGCCATTTTTCCAGTTTTTTGTTTGGTTAACAAATCCAAAATTTGTTTATCAGTTAATTTTTTACCCATAAACTCGAACGGAATTTTGAATCCACATGCTGCAAAGTTTGCACAACCATAAGCGGCTTTTCCTTTGACTAATTTATGTGTTTTACATTTTGGACAAGTTGCATCTTCCAGATTAATTTCTTCTTTCGGTTTACGTTCCTTTTTAGGTTTTTCAGCTATTTGAACTGAATTCTGATGAGAAGCGATTGGTCTGAAGTAACTATTTTTTACATCAAATGTTAGTTTCGAAACCATTTCAATCAATTCTTGCTTAAATTGTTCTAATTCGTATTCACCTTTTTCAATCAAACGAAGTTTTCGTTCCCAAACACCTGTCAATTCAGGAGATTTTAATAATTCATTTTGAATGGTATCAATCAAATCAATACCAGTTTGTGTGGCGATAATATTACGTTTTTTCTTTTCGATGTATTTTCTACGAAACAAGGTCTCGATAATATTTGCACGCGTTGAAGGTCGACCAATTCCATTTTCTTTCATCAATTCGCGCATTTCTTCATCATCTACTTGTCGTCCAGCAGTTTCCATTCCTCGTAATAGAGTCGCTTCTGTATAATGTTTTGGCGGAGTTGTTTTTCCTTTGTGAATAAATGGTTCGTGAGGACCTTTTTCACCAATCTCAAAAATCGGCATTATCTTTTCCTCATCTTTTTCGTCTTCCTTTTTATCTTTTGCATAGACTTCGCGCCAACCCATTTCGAGAATTTGTTTTCCCGTTGCTTTAAAATTTATAGCAGAAAGTTGACCGTCTTTTCCATTATTTTCAACTTTTCCTTCGACAGTTGTGTTGGCAACTTTACATTCTGGATAAAAAACAGCAATAAAACGTCGTGCAACCAAATCATAGATACGTTTTTCTTCGTTCGATAAACCTTGTGGAAAGATTTCGGTAGGAATAATAGCGTGGTGATCGGTTACTTTTGTATTATCAAAAACTGCTTTTGACATCGGAATTGGTTGCGTCATCAAAGGAGCAATCAAATTTTGATAAGCGGTTAATTTATTTAAAATTCCAGGAACTTTAGGGTGAATATCTTCCGAAAGATAAGTGGTATCAACACGAGGATAGGTCACAAATTTTTTCTCGTAAAGACTTTGTATATATTTTAAGGTATTTTCTGCCGAAAACGCATATTTTTTATTCGCTTCTACTTGTAAAGCAGTTAAATCGAATAGGCGAGGATTTTTTTCACGACCCTCTTTTACATCGAAATCAATGATTTCAAACTCTCGATTTTTGATGAAATCTAAACCTTGTTTGGCTTTTTCTTCAGATTTTAAACGAGGTATTGTCGCATTAAACTCTACTTCTTTGAAAATCGTTTTCAATTCCCAATATTCCTCAATAATAAACGCATTGATTTCTTTTTGACGCTGTACAATCATTGCTAATGTAGGTGTTTGCACACGACCAATAGAAAGAACTGTTTTTGGCGGCGCAAATTTTTTGGTAAATAATCGTGTAGCGTTCATTCCTAGTAACCAATCGCCAATTGCACGCGCTTGTCCTGCAGAAAAAAGATTGAAATATTTTTCTCCATCTTTCAAATTATCAAAACCTTCTTTAATTGCTTCTTCTGTCAACGAAGAAATCCATAAACGCTTCATTGGCGCTTTAGCACGCGCTTTAAGTAAAACCCAACGTTGTATCAATTCTCCTTCCTGTCCAGCATCGCCACAGTTTATAATCTCGTCGACTTGATCGTTCGTGACTAATTTTTCGATGATATGAAATTGTTTCGAGACACCTTTATCTGCAATTAATTTAATTCCGAAACTTTGCGGAATCATTGGCAAATAATTAAGATCCCAGCTTTTCCACTCGGGTGTATAATCTTGCGGTTCTTTTAATGTACACAAGTGTCCGAAAGTCCAAGTGACCTGAAATCCATTTCCTTCATAGTATCCATCGTGCTTTTGATTCGCACCAATTACTTTGGCGATATCTTTAGCAACACTAGGTTTTTCGGCAATACAAACTTTCATAGCATTTATAATTATTGAAGTGCAAAAGTCAAAATAATAATTTAATTCTTAAAAAAAAATATAAATATGTATAATTATTGAATAAATTTGCGATAGGTTATTTTTTGTGGGAAGGCTGATTTTAATAAAATTATACATTGTTTAATATTAGATATATTGTTTTGATTATTTTTTAATTGTCAAATCAGTAAAAAATTCTATTGATTTCAAGTAGATTGAAAATTTAATATGATAACAACGTAAAAAATTTAGAAGAATTAAAAAATTTTCACTTAATTTACACCCACATTAATAAAAATCATAATATTTAAAAGAATTAGTAAATGGAAAAGAATGTAACAGTACCAGCTAAAACTAAAAAGGGAGGTCTTAACCCTGTGATTACTATGATCATTTTAATTGCAATCGCAATGGGGATCTTCTATGGTGTTTTTGGACAACCAGGTAACTTTGAAGGAGGGGATACAGCAAAAGGGCAACCTTTAAATCCACTTGGGATTATTTTTAAAGGAGGGGTAATTATTCCATTCTTAATGTCTTTCTTCTTTATGGTAATCGTTTTCTCAATTGACCGTATTATTGCTTTAAACAAAGCTAAAGGTACTGGATCTGCAGAAAAATTCGTAAACGACATTCGTGCTTTATTAAACAAAAACGAAGTTAACAAAGCAATCGAATTATGTGACAAACAAAAAGGAGCTGTAGGTAATGTAGTTAAAGAAGGTTTAACAACTTACAAAGCTTTAGAAAATGACACAACTTTAAACAAAGAGCAAAAATTAGCTCAATTAGGTAAAACGTTAGAAGAGGCAACTACATTAGAAATGCCAACGTTAGAGAAAAACATGACAATTATCTCTACAATTGCTTCTGTAGGTACGTTAATTGCCTTAATGGGTACTGTAATCGGGATGATTAAAGCATTCTTCGCATTAGGTGAAGGTGGAGGATCTCCAGATGCAGCTCAATTATCAGTAGGTATTGCCGAAGCCTTAATTAATACAGGTATGGGTATTGGTGCTTCTGCATTCGCTATTATTGCTTATGCTTACTTAACTTCAAAAATTGATGATTTAACATTCAAAATTGATGAAGTAGGAATGAGTATCCAACAATCTTTCTCTGCTCACAATTAATATTCAATTGACGACGACCTTAGAAGGATAGTATAAGGACAAAATCAAACAACAAACAATTTAGAATATTAATTAATAATACAGAGAAAATGGCAAGAGTAAAACCAAAAAGAAGAGGTCCTTCGATGGACTTAACAGCTATGTCTGACATGGCTTGGCTTTTGTTAACTTTCTTTATTTTGACATCTAACTTTAGAGAACCTGAAGTTGTTCCTGTCGTAACACCAACATCTGTTTCGAACCAAAAAATGGCTGCAGAAAACATGATGATCATTAAAATCGATGATAAAGGACAATTCTTATTCGGATTAGAAGAAAAGGATCGTATCGCAACATTAGAGAGAATGGGTGATAAGTACGGAGTAAAGTTTACAGATGCTGAAAAGAATGCATTCAAAAGCATAGTAGAGTTTGGTGTACCAATGAAAGAGATGAGAAATTATTTGAATCAGCCTGCTGATAAACAACAAAAATATCATCCTGGTATTCCATTAGATACAATACCTGAAAAGAACCAAGAGTTAATTGATTGGGTATTTGAAGCAAAAGAAGTGAACCCAGATGTTTTCTTAGCAATTAAAGGTGATCAAAAATCTGAATACAAACAATTCAAGAATTTGATTCAACAATTGCAAATGAAAAATATGAATAAGTTCCAGTTAATTACATCTCAAGAATAATTATTAAGAAATTAGAAAATGGCACAAATAGAAAGTCACGATGACGGTGGCGGAAAGAAAGTCCGTTCCAAAAAGAATTCGACGAAAGTCGATATGGCTCCTTTGGTTGATTTAGGTTTCTTATTAATTACTTTCTTTATGTTTGCAGCGACATCGATCAAACCAAACGTAATGAACTTGAACATGCCTCCAAAAATTGATACACCAAAACCAACAGATATTCCTGAAATTAAATTAGCAAACTCTTTGTCTATTTTAATTGGAAAGGATAACAAGTTATTTTGGCATCAACAAGATGAGGCAGGATTAAATGTAGGAACACTTAATGAAACTGACTACTCTAAAGTTCGTGATATTATTACAGCGGCACAAGGTAGAGCAGATAAAGATAAGTTTACAGTAATTATTAAACCAATGGATGATGCCACGTATGATAATTTAGTAACTATCTTAGATGAAATGGAAATTACAAAGTCTACTCGTTACGGAATCGTACCTGTTGCACCTTTTGAACAAAAAGTGTTCGACGAAAAAGTAGGTAAATAATTAGTTTAATTGTTAAATTTAAAAGAATTAAAATGTCAGAAAATAACAACAAACTAAAATCCTTAGACGAGATAGTATTTGAAGGTAGAAATAAAGCGTACGGTGCTTATGACATGAGAATGACTGAGAAGAGTACGTTGTTAAAAGCCTTTATTCGTGGATTTATAGTAATTGCGATTTTAGCTTTTGCACTTATTGCTTCTGCAACAGGAATGTTTGATAGCAAGAAGACAGAAGATGTAGTCGTAGACGTTCAGCTTGAGGATTTGAATATGCCTGAACCTCCAAAAGAGGAGGAAGTGGTTGAACCAGAACCACCAAAGCCAGAGCCAGAACAAAGATATCAAGAAGAAACAGCTCAGGTGAAAGTGGTTATGCCAGAACCTAAAGCTCAGCCTAAAAAAGAAGAAACCGTTCCTGAAGTAAAGGAAATGGCAGATAAAGATTTAGGTTTAGTAGATAGAGAAGGTCCAAAATCAACAACACAAACTGGTGGAGCTAATGAAGTAAATACTAAAAAAGAAGCACCAAAAGATACACCAGCGACTCCTAATCCAGGAAAAGGTACAGAACCTGCTGCTCCATCTACAGTAACTGCTCGTACAGCGGCTGTAATGGCGGTATATCCTGGTTGTGAGAAAGATGCTGCAAAAGGTAAACAAGCTGCAACAGACTGTTTATCTAAAAAGTTATCACAAGATTTACAAGACGAGTTGCAAGATTTTGCGAATGACGCTGCTGGTCAAGGTTTATCAGGTGTAGTAGCTGCTAAACTTTCTTTTCAAATTGACACTGATGGTAGAATCGTTGGAATTTCTCCAATGGGTGATGCTAAGTTAGGTCCTGAAGCTAAAAAAGCTTTAGAGCGTATTACACAACGTCAACAAAAAAGAGGGAAAACGATCAAACCTGCTCAAACAGAAGATGGTCGTGCTGCGAAGTTGAATTTCAACATTCCAGTTAAAATGCAAATTGAGTAAGACTTAATTTCATATATAAAAAAAGAGGCTAAAATTAATTAGCCTCTTTTTTTGTGTTTAATTTTTAGAACATATCTTTATGTTTTGCAGGTTTTAATTATCAGTTTTGATAAAATTAAAAAGCATCTTCAATTGTATGAAGATGCTTTTTCGATTATAAGAGTTTATTCTTAATTTAAAACGTAAAATCTTTTAATAAACTTGTATATCGTTCAATTCCATGTTCTATTTCGGATAAATAAATATATTCGTCTGGTGTATGAGAACGAGCTGAATCTCCAGGTCCCATTTTTACCGTTTCGAAATTCATCATTGCTTGATCCGACATTGTTGGCGAACCATATGTTGTACAACCTAATTCGATTCCTTTTTGTACAATTGGATGATTTTCTGAAATACGTGAAGAATTTAAACGCAACGAACGTGCTTTAATTTCTGCTTTTGGTAAACAACTTGAAATAATATCAACAACTTCTTGATTTGAGTACAATTCGTTTACACGACAATCTACAACCAAACGACATTCATCTGGCACAACATTGTGTTGCTTTCCTGCTTCAATTTGTGTAACCGTCATTTTAACTGGTCCTAACATATCCGAAACTCTTTCGAATTGATACGTTTTGAACCAATTCATCACATCAATCGCTTCGTAAATTGCATTTACACCTTCGTTTCTTGCAGCATGTCCAGTTTTCCCTTTTACAATTACGTCCATTACAACCAAACCACGTTCTGCAATTGCCATGTCCATTTGCGTAGGTTCACCTACAATTCCCAAATCGATTTTTGGTAAATTAGGTAAAATACTTGCAACATTTAATTGTCCTGAACTTTCTTCTTCAGCTGTGACTGCGACAATTAGATTAAATGGTAAATCATCATTCAAGAAATTGATATAAGTTGCCAATAAACTTACCGCAGAAGCTCCTGCATCGTTACTTCCCAAACCTACTAATTTATCGCCTTCTATCGTTGCTTTCAATGGATCATACGTCCAAGAAGAACCAAATTTTACCGTGTCGTGATGAGAGTTTAATAAAATTGTTTTTTTGTTCTCATCAAAATTTGGATGAATACTCCAAACATTGTTATTCTGACGATGAGCCGTTGCACCATGATCAGTTAAAAACTTGAAAATAATATCGGCCGTTTTATCTTCTTCACTCGAAAAAGATTGAGTTTCGATTAATTGACACAACAAATCGACAGCTTTCTTTTTGAGAACAGCTAATTCTAACATAAAATTGTTTTAATCTCTGAGTTAATGTTTCGCGCGTGTACCAAACATACATTTTTTACACCCGCATTGATTACTTTGAATGAATTGTCTAATTTCGGAATCATTCCTTCGAAAATTACACCTTCTTCTTTTAACTGCAAATATAAAGTTTCGTTAATTTTTGGGATCAATGTTGTGTCATCATTTACATCACGAAGTACACCAATTTTATCAAAACAGAAATTTAACTCTACTTCATTTTCTTGTGACATTGCAACCGCAATTGTAGAGGCAATAGTATCTGCATTTGTGTTCAACAATTGTCCATTTCCGTCATGTGTAATTGCACAAACAACAGGCGTAATATTGTTGTCAATTAATAATTGAAATAATTCTTTGTTGACGCTTTTATCATTCAAATCTCCAACAAAACCATAATCAATAGTTTTTACAGGACGCTTAGAACCTTTGATTGCATTACCATCTGCACCCGATAAACCTAATGCATTGCATCCAAATTCTTGCAATTTAGAAACGATAGATTTGTTCAAATTTCCGGCATATAATCCTGTCACAACATCCAATGTTGGTTTGTCTGTGATGCGACGACCTTCGATCATTTTAGGCTCGATTCCCAATTGATTTAACATCTTCGAAGCACCTTTTCCTCCACCATGAACCAAAATTTTTGGTTCTTTAATTTCGGAAAACGTTTGTAGGAATTGCTCTAAGTCTTGCTCGTTATCGATAATTCCGCCTCCTATTTTAATAATTTTCAACATTTTAATAAATATGTAAATTTTGTTTGCTTTTTTTTGGTGATACAAAAATATAATATTTAACTTTGCATCTCAGTATAATAACTGAATATCTTGTTGATTAATGGAAGAAATTACTGAAATTGTTCTTCTCAATTATGAGAGTAGCTTTCGCAATGAAAGCGCACCTTTTGCTTCTCATATTTTACTTAAGTGTGATGACAAAAGGTCATCTTTTCTCAATTCCTCTTTATTAATCGACTTTCCCTTAAATTATGTATGTTAGAATAGCAAATGCAGATGATGCCAAGTACACAGAATTGTTGTGCGAATGGTACGAAGAATCAGCTCGTATGAGAAAAACGGGTATTGCTAAACGAAATCCAGTTTATCTTGAACGCAAAATGCGTAATGGAAATGCTGTGATTGCTTTTGATGATGATGATCAAATAGCAGGGTTTAGCTACATAGAAACGTACGAAGAAGAAAAATTCGTCGTAAACTCAGGTTTAATTGTTCGTACAGATTTAAGGAGTTCAGGAATTGGACGCGAAATAAAACACGCTGTTTTTGAATTGTCACGTACAAAATTCCCGAAATCAAAAATCTTTAGTATTACAACTTCTTTAGCTGTAATGCGTATGAACACAAAATTAGGATACAAGCCAGTAACATTTTCGGAATTAACACAATCTGATGAATTTTGGAATGGATGTAAAAGTTGTAAAAACTATCACATCTTGATGGAAAATGATCGCGAGCGTTGTATTTGCACGGGATTGGTTTATGATAACCTTGATGACGAGTACGCTAAGCGTGCATTGGCAAATCAATCAAAAAAAGAAAATGAATAAATATACGAACTAAGGTTTTTTTTTGTCTAAAATGAGTATATTTGCATAAAATTTCGAATAAATATTCAAAATGAGTAATAAAAAATACAGATTCCAGATTATAAAAGATTTAATAACAGATCAAGAAATAAGTAATCAAGACGAATTATTAAAAAAATTAATTGATTTAGAGATCACAGTTACTCAAGCAACTTTATCGAGAGATTTGCGCGAATTGAAAGTTTCAAAAGTTCCTAATAGTTCGGGACAATACATTTATCGCCTTACAGAAAGTGCTGTTCCAACGGCAACCGTTACACATAACGAAAATGCAAGTTTGATTTTCTCTAAAAATTTGGGAGTTATCAAAACAAAACCAGGTTATGCAAACAGAATCGCTTTTGAGATTGACAACACACATTTCAATACAATAATTGGAACAATTGCTGGAGACGATACGGTATTAATCGTAATGAAAGAAGAGAGTAGTCGTGAAGAGGTTACCAATGAATTAAGAAGAATTATTCCCAATATAAACAAATAAACAAATAATGAGCAACAAAGCAGTTTTAGCTTACAGTGGAGGTTTAGATACATCGTACTGTTTGGTTAACTTAACAAAAGATCAAGGAATGGAAGTGCATACAGTAATTGTAAATACTGGTGGATTTTCGGCAGAAGAGTTAAAAGATATCGAAGAACGTGCCTACGAATTAGGATCTTCTAAACACGTTACAATTGATATTACAGACAAATATTACAACGATTGTGTTCGCTACTTAATCTACGGAAACATCTTGAAAAATAACACTTACCCATTATCAGTAAGTGCAGAACGAATGTTTCAGTCAATTGCAATTGCTCAGTATGCAAAAGATGTAGATGCAGAATACATTGTACATGGATCTACAGGAGCAGGAAATGATCAAATTCGTTTTGATGTTGCTTTTGCAGTTATCTCACCACAATCTAAAATCATTACACCAATTCGCGACGAAAAATTATCTCGTCAACAAGAGGTTGAATATTTACAAGCAAATGGTGTAAACTATAGTTGGGAAAAAGCTAAATACTCTATTAACAGAGGAATTTGGGGAACATCTGTTGGTGGAGTTGAAACATTAACATCTAACCAAGCGTTGCCAGAAGATGCTTATCCAACACAATTATCAAGAACAGAATCATCTGTTATCGAAATTGAATTTGAGAAAGGTATTCCAACTGCTTTAGATGGAGAAAAATTATCTCCAGTAGCTTTAATTCAAAAATTAAACGAAATCGGTGGTGAATACGCAATTGGTCGCGACATCCACGTAGGAGATACAATTTTAGGTATCAAAGGACGTGTAGGTTTCGAAGCGCCAGCAGCTTATTTACTAATCAAAGCACACCACTTATTAGAAAAACATACACTTACAAGATGGCAATTGTTGCACAAAGATTCGTTATCAAACTGGTACGGAACCTTATTGCACGAAGCACAATACTTGGATCCAGTAATGCGTGATATTGAAGCATTCTTAGAATCTTCTCAAAATCATGTAACAGGAAAAGTGAAAGTACAATTAAATCCTTATCATTTCTCAATGATTGGAATAGAATCGCCTTATGATATGATGCAATCTAAAGTCGCTTCTTATGGAGAAGAAAACGAAGCTTGGGACAGTAGAGATGCAAGAGGTTTCATCAAAATATTCGGTAATCAATTAAAGATTGTTCATAGTTTCGATTAATTGATTCTTTAAAGTGGATTCCAACGAGCCCACTTTATTTTAGAAATATAGTATAGGTATTATACCTTAAAAAAACACGCGCAAAACATAACAAATGACAAACAAAATTAACGTAAGCATTGTAGGAGGTGCTGGCTACACAGCAGGCGAACTGCTAAGAATATTGATACATCATCCGATGGTTAATATTTCGTCTGTGTACAGTACATCAAATGCAGGCAACCCCGTTACCAAAGTGCACGACGATTTGTTTGGAGAAACTGACATCTTATTTTCGGATAAAATAGACGAAAATGCTGATGTCGTTTTTTTATGCCTTGGTCACGGAAAATCGGCAGAGTTTTTACAGAACAATAAATACTCAGCCAACACAAAAATTATTGATTTGAGTAACGATTTTCGATTAAATGCGAACCACATTTTCGAAGATAGAACGTTTGTTTACGGTTTACCAGAATTAGATCGCGAAGCAATCAAAACAGCTCAAAATATTGCAAATCCAGGTTGTTTTGCAACAGCTATTCAATTAGCATTGTTACCATTGGCAGCGAAAAATGAAATCAAAAATGATATTCATATCAATGCTGTAACGGGTTCTACAGGTGCTGGACAAAGTTTATCAGCTTCTACGCACTTTAGTTGGCGAAACAATAACGTTTCTTTCTACAAAGAATTTACGCATCAACACGAAGGAGAAATTTACCAAACATTGAATCAATTAGAAAAAGATTTCAATAACAAAGTATATTTCTTACCAATGCGAGGAGATTTTGCGCGCGGAATTTTAGCAGGTGTTTATTTAAAATCTGATTTATCAGAAGAAGAAGCAAAAAATATCTTCAACGAATATTACAAAAACGAACCTTTTACACATGTTTCTGACGCACCAATTGCATTGAAACAAGTCGTAAATACCAACAAATGTTTTTTACATATCCAGAAACAAGACGATGTATTGTTAATCACTTCTATCATCGATAATCTAACAAAAGGAGCTTCTGGACAAGCCGTAGAAAACATGAACTTGATGTTCGGTTGGGAAGAAAACTTAGGACTTAATCTTAAAACGGTGGCGTTTTAAAAAGTTGTGAGTATTGAGTTATAAGTTTTGAGTATGCAAGATTATAGAAAATTACAAGTTTGGAATCGTTCACATCTCTTGGTTTTAGATTTATATAAAATTGTAAATCAATTTCCAAAAGAAGAACAATTTGGATTAATTTCTCAAATTAAAAGAGCATCATCTTCTATACCAGCAAATATTGCAGAAGGTTGTGGAAGAAACTCAAATAAAGACTTTGCTCAATTTTTAAATATTTCTTTAGGCTCTTTGAATGAAGTCACATATTTTATTTTGCTAGCTAAAGATTTGAATTATATAAATATTGAAGAATATTCAAAATTAACAGATGAGTGTAATGAAATTAAAGCAATGCTAATTGGATTAATAAATAAAATTAGAACAATAGCTTAACTCATTACTCAAAACTCATCACTTAAAACTTATTAAATGAAACTATTTGACGTATATCCATTAATGAATGTAACTCCGGTTAAAGCTAAAGATTGTATTCTTTGGGACGAAAACGGAAAAGAATATTTGGACCTTTATGGAGGTCACGCAGTGATTTCTATCGGTCACTCGCATCCATATTATGTTGAGAAATTAACAGAACAAATTAATAATATCGGGTTTTATTCAAACTCAGTAAATATTCCGATTCAACAAGAATTGGCAGAAAAATTAGGTAAAGCATCAGGTTACGAAGATTATACTTTATTCTTGATTAACTCTGGAGCAGAAGCTAATGAAAATGCAGTAAAACTAGCCTCTTTTCACACAGGAAAAGACCGTGTAATTGCGTTCAAAGATGCGTTTCATGGACGAACTTCAGGAACAGTTGCGCTAACAGATAATCCAAAAATTGTAGCTCCATTTAATTCTCATCACAAAGTATCTTTCGTAGAATATAACATTGATGAAGTGAAAGAAGTAATTGCTGGAGGAGATGTTGCAGCGGTAATTTACGAACCAATTCAAGGAGTTGGAGGAATCATTTTACCTTCTGACGAGTTTGTACAAGAATTAAGAAAAGTTTGTACAGAAAATGGAGTGGTTTTAATTGCAGATGAAATTCAATGTGGTTACGGACGCTCAGGGAAATTCTTTGCACATCAACATTCTGGTATCAAAGCAGATTTGATTACGATGGCAAAAGGAATGGGGAATGGATTTCCAATCGGAGGAGTTTTAATCTCTCCAGAATTTAAAGCTTCTTACGGATTATTAGGAACAACTTTTGGAGGAAATCATTTAGCTTGTGCTGCAGCGGTAGCCGTTTTAGATGTGATTGAGCAAGAAAACTTAATCGAAAATGCAAAAGAAATTGGAGAATATGTTGGAATCCAATTAAATAAATTCCCAAAAATTAAAGAAGTTCGTGGACGTGGTTCAATGATTGGTATCGAATTTGATTTCCCAATCGGCGAATTAAAAAACAACTTAGTTACAAAACACAATATTTTTGTAGGCTACGCAGGTACAAACGTTATTCGTTTATTACCACCTTTAACAGTAACAAAACAATACATAGATAAATTCATATCAGCTTTAGAAACTGAAATTAACATTATCATCAATGGATAAGACAGTAAAATTAGTATTCCAAGACGGATTAGAAATCGAAGGAAAATCTTTCGGTGCGTATACTTCTGCCGCAGGAGAAGTAGTATTCAACACAGCTTTGGTTGGATATAATGAAAGTTTGACTGACCCTTCTTACAAAGGTCAGATTATGGTGATGACAGCTCCAATGATCGGTAACTACGGTGTTCCTGATGATAAAGCAATGATTAATGAAATTGAAGCTTGGATGGAATCGAACCAAATTCAAGTAACTGGATTGGTTGTTTCTTATTATGCTGATGATTATTCGCATTGGAACGCTATTCAAAAATTAGGAGCTTGGTTAGAAAGTCAAAATATTCCTGGTATTTATGGAGTTGATACACGTATGATTACAAAAAAATTACGTGAGCAAGGTTCTACTTTAGGAAAAATTGTTGCTGATACTGATATAGAAGATTACGATCCAAATAAAGATAATTTAGTAGATCAAGTTTCTTGTAAAGAAGTGATTCGTTACAATGAAGGTGCTGATATCAAAATTGTTTTGATTGATTGTGGGGTGAAAAATAATATCATCCGTTGTTTTGTAAATCGTGATGTAGAAGTAATTCGAGTTCCTTGGGATTATGATTATTCAACATTAGAATATGATGGATTGTTTATTTCGAATGGACCTGGTGATCCAGCTTTATGTGTTCCTACGATTAATAATATAAAAGAATCTTTGAAAGCAGATAAACCAATTTTCGGAATTTGTTTAGGAAATCAATTGGTAAGTTTAGCGGCTGGTGCATCTACTTTTAAATTAAAATACGGACACCGTTCGCACAATCAACCTGTACAATTAGTTGGAACAAAAAGATGTTTTATTACATCTCAAAACCACGGTTTCGCAGTAGATGATTCAAAATTACCAGAAGGATTCAAAACATTCTTCACGAACTTAAATGATGGAACGTGTGAAGGAATTCGTCATGAATCAAAACCAATCTTTACAGTTCAATTCCACCCAGAAGCAATGGGAGGACCAGTTGATACAGAATATTTATTTGATGAATTCATCGAAGAAGTAAAAAAATATAAAAACGCAAACGCATAATCAGAATCACGATGTTAAAAAAAGATATTAAAAAAGTATTAGTATTAGGATCAGGAGCATTAAAAATTGGTCAAGCTGGTGAGTTTGATTACTCTGGTTCGCAAGCGTTAAAAGCGTTAAAAGAAGAAGGAATTAAAACAGTTTTAATCAATCCAAATATTGCAACTGTTCAAACTTCTGAAGGTATTGCAGACGAAGTTTACTTCTTACCTGTAACACCTTACTTTGTAGAAAAAGTAATTCAAAAAGAAAAACCAGACGGAGTTTTGGTTGCCTTTGGTGGACAAACTGCCTTAAACTGTGCGGTTGAGTTGAACAAAGAAAATATTTTCGAGAAATATGGTGTTGAGGTTTTAGGAACTCAAATTCCAGTAATTGAAGCAACGGAAGACCGTGATATTTTCATCGAAAAATTAAATCAAATTGGTGTATTAACAGCTCGTTCAGAAGCGGTAGAAACTGTTGCCGATGCAATGGAAGCTGGTAAACGAATTGGTTTCCCATTAATCATCCGTGCAGCATACGCTTTAGGAGGTTTAGGTTCTGGTTTCGCAAATAACGAAGAAGAATTATTAGATTTAGTTGAAAAAGCATTCAATTATTCTTCTCAAGTTTTAGTGGAAGAGTCATTAAAAGGATGGAAAGAAATTGAGTACGAAGTAGTTCGTGATTCTTACGATAACTGTATCACAGTTTGTAACATGGAGAACTTCGATCCGATTGGAGTTCATACTGGAGAGTCAATCGTTATTGCACCTTCTCAAACTTTATCAAATTCAGAATATCATAAATTACGTGAAGTTGCCATTCGCACAATTCGCCATCTTGGTGTAGTTGGAGAATGTAACATTCAATATGCTTTCGATACTGTTTCAGAAGAATATCGTGTAATCGAAGTTAACGCTCGCTTATCTCGTTCGTCAGCTTTGGCGTCAAAAGCAACAGGTTATCCTTTAGCTTTCGTGGCTGCTAAATTAGCTTTAGGTTATTCTTTAGATGAGTTAAAAAATAGTGTAACGCAAACGACATCTGCGATGTTCGAGCCAGCGTTGGATTACTGTGTAGTGAAATTGCCTCGTTGGGATTTAAATAAATTTTACGGAGTTCGTCGTAACATTGGTTCTGCAATGAAATCTGTTGGAGAAGTAATGGCAGTTGGACGTTCTTTTGAAGAAGCAATTCAGAAAGGAGTTCGTATGTTAGATATTGGACATAGAGGTTTCGTAGCAAATGGATTCAAAATTCCAGAAGGTGAATCGTTGGATACATGGTTAGCTGAGCCAAATGACGAGCGTTTATACGCGATTACTGAAGCTTTCAAAGCGGGATATTCGATTGAAAAAATTCACGATTTAACAAAAATCGATTTATGGTTTTTACAACGTTTAGAAAGAATTTTTAATGTATCAAAAGAATTTGAAGCATTAGAAAGATTTGAACAAGTTGAAGCAGATTTAGTAAAACGTGCAAAATTATTAGGATTCTCGGATCAACAAATTGCAGTTTTAGTAAAAGGAGATCAAAACGTACACAGAAACGAATTAACAGTTCGTGAATTACGTAAAAACTTCGGAATTAAACCTGTTGTAAAACAAATTGATACGTTAGCAGCAGAATTCCCAGCACAAACAAATTATTTATATGTAACCTATCACGGAACTGAAAATGATTTGGAGCCAGAAACTGAGAAAGCAGTTTGTATTTTAGGATCTGGAGTTTATCGTATTGGTTCGTCTGTAGAGTTTGACTGGTGTTCTGTAAATGCAGCGCATACAGCATCAAAAAATGGTTACAAAACAATTATCATCAACTATAATCCAGAAACGGTTTCGACAGATTATGATGAGTCAGATCGTTTATACTTCGAAGAATTGTCTTTTGAACGTGTAATGGATATTTTAGATTTTGAACAACCTAAAGGAACAATTATTTCGACAGGAGGTCAAATTCCGAATAACTTAGCGATGAAATTGTACGATCAATCAATTAATATTTTAGGAACTTCTCCTTTAAGAATTGATGATGCAGAAAATCGTCACAAATTCTCAGAAATATTAGATGAATTAGGAATCGATCAACCACGTTGGAAAGAGCTTTCTTCTTTAGAAGCGATTCACAAATTTGTGGAAGAAGTTAATTTCCCAGTGTTAATTCGTCCTTCTTATGTCTTATCTGGAGCTGCGATGAACGTAGTTTCGAATACACATGAGCTAGATGCTTTCTTGAAATTAGCGAAAGAAGTTTCTCCTGATTATCCAGTTGTAGTTTCAGAATTCGTACAAGGAGCAAAAGAAATTGAGTTGGATGCAGTTTGTCAAAATGGAGAAATTGTAGATTACGCAGTTTCTGAACACGTAGAATTTGCGGGAGTTCACTCAGGAGATGCAACAATGTATTATCCACCACAAAAAGTGTACATCGAAACAATTCGTCAAATGCGTAAAGTTGCAGCGAAAATTGCAAAACGTTTCGAAATTTCTGGACCAATGAACATTCAGTTTTTATCAAAAAATAATACAGTTCGTGTTATCGAAACTAATATTCGTGCTTCTCGTTCGTTTCCATTCGTATCGAAAGTTGCAGGAAATAATTTAATCGAAAAAGCAACAAAAGTTTTATTAGGATTAGAAGTAGAAAAAGGACATTCAGAAGTCGTTTACGATTTAGATTATGTAGGAGTGAAAGCTTCTCAGTTCTCATTTACACGTTTAGCAGGAGCTGACCCAGTTTTATCAGTTGACATGTCTTCGACAGGAGAAGTAGGGTGTATCGGTGATACAGCAGAAGAAGCTTTATTAAAATCAATGTTATCTGTTGGATATGAAATTCCTGAGAAAACCGTTTTAATTTCTGGTGGACCAATTGCTTCTAAAGTTGCTTTATTAGAGCCTGCGAAACAATTAATCGCAAAAGGTTACAAAATTTATGCAACAGAAGGAACGCACAAATTTTTTACAGAAAATGATGTGTATTCTACGCTTGTTTACTGGCCTTCTGATAAAAAAGAGCCAAATGTAATGTCTTATTTACATGACAAGAAAATTGATATGGTGATCAACATTCCGAAAAACTTAACAAAAGCGGAATTAGACAACGATTATCAAATTCGTCGTACAGCTGTAGATTTCAATATTCCGTTGGTAACAAATGCACGTTTAGCTTCGGCTTTCATTAATGCATTTACAAAATTATCGATGGATGATTTAAAAATCAAAACTTGGAATGAATACCGTAATAAATAGAAATTAGAATCTAGATATTAGAAGTTAGAAAGCCTCGCATTTGCGAGGCTTTTTTTATGTTATTTTTTTGAATTTGTCATTCCGACAAAAGAAGGAATCTAAATTTAATGCGAAGCTGAAACGAGTTCAACTTAAGTTATCCTGAACTTGTTTCAGGAACACATCATACGTGATTGCCTAATAATCTTGATTAAACATGAAGAAATGAATACACAATAATTCCAATAACAATTATTGAGAAAATAAACGTATTAATTCCTAAAAGTATAGCACCTTTAATTGTTGTAATGATAAATCCTTGGTTATAGAGTTTTTTCAACGCAAGGAAAAAGTAAACAATAATATATAAAACAATCAATGTATTAATCAAAGCTATTATGGCTGATACAGCATTACTATCAATATAATTTGAAAGTTTATTCAAAAGAAAAATTACCAAAATTGATAAAAGAATTACCGTAAAATAATGCAGTGTAAAAATTCCGTGATCAAAATACCACCATTTCTTTTTGTTGTAAAAAATCCATAAGAAGAAAGCAAACAAAGGCATGTATACAAACAAAACTTTCGGAATGACATGCAAAGATTTCTCAACAATAGCTTCTCCTAATTGATCGTCAGAAACCTTTCTTTTTCTCAACTCTTGGTATTTTTCAATAAAGGGAGATAATATTGGAACGTTATTTTTTACTTTAGATTGCAAGTTTTCAATAGATTCCTCGTTCAAATCTTCTAAAGAGTTTGCATTTTTATTTTTTTCAACTTCAGATTTTATTTTTGCACTTTGCTCGACAGTTGTCAATCCTTTGTTCTGTAAAGTGTCTATTGTAGCATTAAGTGCTTTTTGAATTTTTTCAGTATTTTCTATTGATATAGGTTCATTGGAACTATCATTATATTCAGTTTTATGAGAAGGAAATATAGAAATAAGGAAAAACGTTACAAAACTGACAAAAATGTACATTTTAACAGGATTAACAGAACTATTTCGTTTACCACTCAAATATTCTTTGGTTAAAACTCCAGGTTTCAAAAATAGTTTTTTGATTGTTTGCCAAAAACTTCCATCGTAATGAACAAAATCTTCGATAAAGTGAGTAAATAAAAAGTGAAACGGTTGACGTGTTTCTACATTTTCTTGTCCGCAATGTTTGCAATAATGTTCTTCTACGTAATGTCCACAATTTTGGCAATTATGATCTTCTCTTAGTTTTCCGTGACTCATGTGTTAATTAAATAGTTATAAAGCTATAAAAAGATTATTTATTTTGAAAAACACACGTTTGAAAAAATTGAAATTATTTTAAAATTTAGAATGAAATTTATTAAGTATACAGAATATTGTATTTTAGTAGAAATCTATTAGGAAATTTTATGTTTAAATCTTTACAGCTTAAAACTGATGTAACAAAACAATATCAAACAGAATGCGAGGAAAATAATTTGAATAATCTTTCTAAAATTAACATTTTTATCGGACCTAATAATTCTGGAAAAAGTCGTTTTTTGAGAGATTTGTTCTCAATTGAAGAAATCAGATATAATCTAATTCAATTAAAATTAATTGAGTTAAGCGAAATTTATGATGAAGTATCAATTAATATAAAAAATCTGAAGATAAATTATCCATATGAAGTTGATAATAGGCTTAATGTAGATAATTTTTATATTAAAGATGAATATGATAAAGAAGAATTAGTGATTTTGTTCGATGAATACAATAAAATTGATTTAAATAAACAATATTCAAGTTATCATGGAATTAATAAAGATATATATAATAATTTAAAATCTTTAAAGGATAATTTTAATAAAGTTGATTTTAATAATAATCTTTTAAAATTAGATTTTTCAAACAAAGCAATATATATTCCAATTCTTCGTGGTTTAAGAAGCATTAATTATCAAAATGAGGAATTTACGAGAGAAGATTTTTATTTTGAAAGAACAAAAAATGATTATTTTAAAGATGCGAAACTTGAGTTTAATACAGATGAATCTATTAAATCTATTTTTACAGGTTTATCTTTTTATGATGATGTTCAAGAATTATTACTTGGAAATTACGAGCAAAGAAAGTTAGTAAAAGATTTTGAAATATTTTTGAGTCAAACATTCTTCCAGAATAAGAAGATTACCATTATTCCAAGATTAAAAGAAAAAGATGTTTACATTAATATCGAAGGTGAAGAAGATAGACCAATATATAATTTAGGGGAAGGCGTACAAGCAATTATTATTCTTACTTATCCTTTATTTTTTAATAAAGGAAAAAACCTTAAGATTTATATTGAAGAACCTGATGTTTATTTACATCCAGGTTTCCAACGTATTTTAATTGAAACTTTATTGAACACGAAAGGTTTTGAAGAGTTTCAATATTTCTTTACAACTCATTCTAATCATTTTTTGGATATGACATTAGATTATAAAGAAATTTCTGTTTACAAATTTACTAAGGAAAAAGAACAATTTTTTATACATAATATTGATAATCCAGATATAACTTTATTAGAACATTTAGGTGTTAAAAATTCATCTGTTTTTCTAACGAATTGTACAATTTGGGTAGAAGGAATAACAGATAGAATTTATATCAGAAAGTATTTAGAACTTTATCAAGAAAGTTTATCAAAAGAATCTAAAAAATATTTTGAAGATATTCATTACTCTTTTGTAGAATATGGAGGAAATAATATTACACATTGGAGTTTTTTAGATACTTCTGGTATTAATGTAGAGCGTTTGTGTGGTAAATTATTTCTTTTAACAGATAGCGATAATGCTAAATCAGGCGCTAAATATGAAAGGTTTACTAAACTTCAACAAAAATTAGGAGATCAATATTATTGTCTGCAAGCTAAAGAAATAGAAAATTTATTAACTAAAGAAATTTTATTAGAAACTTTAAAATTAATTGATAAAACGAAAGATAAAGAAAGTATAAAATTTAAGGATAAAGCAAAGTTTAATCCTAACACTGCAATAGGTACTTTTATAGATAATCATATTGAAGGACTAAATAAAATGTATAAAAATGAGAGTGGAACAATAAAAGAAAAAGTCCAATTTGCTCAAGGTGTAGTGAATGTTCTTTTAGACTTTAATCAACTTACAGATGAAGCTCAAAAATTAACAATGAAAATTTATAATTTTATCAAAGAAAATAATTAAAACAAAAAATCCACTTCTCTCGAAGTGGATTTTATATTTCTCGTAAAAATAATTTTCTTAAAACTCAGCAAAAAAAGCTTCTACTTTTTCTACGCCGTTTGCGTCTAAGGCTTCAACCAATTCTTTTTTGATTTCTGTTAATTCTTTCTTTTTCGCTTTTTTCAAAACTGGTTTTGCAGTTTCCAAAAAGTTTTCGATTTGTTCTAAACCACGAGAACTTAAGAATTTTTCGTCTGTTTTTTTCAATTTAGCGTAAACTTGTACCAACATTCTACATTGTTCCAAAGCCAAAACGTATTCTTTTACAGTTTCTAACGTAATCATATAATGCAACATCAATTGTACTGAAGGCATATTACGTTGATGACCAAATTTCGTGTATTTTTCTAATGCAATTCCAAAAGATTCTTTACTACGTTCGATATTTTTATTTAAAGCTGCAGAAATGACAACATTAAACCAATCGTCTGAATTATCAGAGTTTTGAGCGATATCGAAAAATGCATTATCCGCATTCTCAAAATCTTGTAAACTATAATATGATAAAGCAATTAATTTCTTAGCATCGTACAATTGTTTTGGGTCTTTCGCATCCAATAAACCTTCACAAATTTTGATACACATCTCGAAATTGCTGTTTCCAAATAAATCTCTCGCAGTGTTCAACAACGAATTAGTCGCATTCTGTTCCAACGCTTGCTCGTACATAAATTGACGTGCTCTCAAAACATCCTCGTATGTGATATAATCGTAATTGATTTTCATTTTTTTCGTCTCTTTGTTAATTCGCAACTAAATTAATTAAATCTTTAAGAAAGTACTTAATTATTTATCTTTTTTTAATAAATGTCGAATCACCGTTTCTGCCGCATGCAACCCGAATAAACCAGGCATCCACGAATTAGTTCCGTAAAACGATTTTTTATAATTTTTTCCATCCGTTAATTTAACCGAAGATTCATCAGGAACTTCTGTCGAAAAAACAGCTTTTACACCTTTATTAATTCCTTCTTTTTTTAATCGTTTTCTAACATTTTTTGCCAAAGGACAAACATCTGTTTTACTAATATCACGCACTTGTACTTTGCTTGCCAAATATTTTCCTCCAGCGCCCATATTGCTGATTACTTTAATTTTTTTGCGTTTTGCAGCTAAAATCAAATTAATTTTTGGTGTAACAGAATCGATGCAATCTAACACATAATCAAAATCTGGTGTGACGATTTCGTGTGTACGTTCTGGACTCAAAAATTCGTTGATACGCGTTAATTCTAATTCAGGATTAATGTCCATTAAACGATCGCCAACGATGTCTACTTTGTTCATTCCAACAGTTGAGTGTAAAGCGGGTAATTGTCGATTAATATTTGTAATATCAACAGTATCACCATCAACAATTGTCATTTTTCCAACTCCTGCGCGTGCGATAAATTCTGCGGCAAAAGAGCCAACTCCACCTAAACCAACAACTAAAATGTTCGAATTTTTTAGGATTTCTAAACCTTCTTCTTTGAATAATAATTCAGCTCTTTCTTGCCAAACTGCCATTGAAATGTATTTTAATTATGATTGAACTTCGTAACCGAAAACTGCTTTCCAATTTTTCGCTTGTTGAGGTTGTAATTCCTCGATTGTAATTTTTCTCAAATCCGCTGCAAAAGTATAAATTTCTTCAATAGAAATTTCGCTTGCATCATTCTCCAAAAAGAATTGATTCGCAGAAAGATTTGCAAATATAATTTGTAAGTTTTTGTTTGATAGAAGATTTTTACCAAAAGATGCAAAACAATTTTGCGCAATAATTTGATTGAGTAACTGTTCATTCTTATTGAAACCATGAAAAATAAACGGAATCGTCAATTTCATTTGTTTTCGAATCTGTAAAATTTCTTGATAAGCACGAACCGAATGTATAATGACTGGAAGTTGATATTGCATCGCAATTTCTAACTGTTTTTTAAAAACGTTGATTTGTAATTCAAAATCTGTTTCGCACAATTTATCTAATCCAATTTCACCGATTGCTAAACAGTTTTTATTCGAAATAGTTTGATTAATAATTTCGATTTCTTCCTTTATTGATGAGGTTTTGATGTAAGCTGGATGAATCCCAATTGAAAATAATTTAGCTTCATTATTCAACTCATTTGGAAACTGATTATACAGTTCCAAAACATCTGTTTGATCGGATAAATGATGTGTATGCGCGTTGAGAAACATAGTTCAAATTTAATCTTTTTCAATGATTTTTCGAAATGTTAAAATAGGAATAGAATTTGCTATAGGAATTTGAATGAATTCAGATCATATTTTAAGTCCAAAAATGTTGAAGTTTTTGCCATGGCTTGGTGCGATGGCAATTTTTATGCAAGCTTTGGACGCTACAATTTTAAATACATCTTTACCTACAATTGCAAAAGAATTAGGAAAATCGCCTTTAGAAATTCAGTCGATTATTGTTGCGTATACGTTAACAATCGCTTTGTTAATTCCTTTGAGTGGTTGGCTTTCGGATAAATACGGAACGAAAAAAGTTTTTCAATCTGCTATACTGATTTTTACACTTGGATCCACACTTTGCGCATTTGCCACAACTTTACCTTTTTTAGTCATTTCACGCGTTATACAAGCGATTGGAGGATCGATGATGGTTCCTGTTGTACGTTTAGCAATTTTATATGCTTATCCAAAAAGTGAATTATTAAAAGTAATTAATTTTATCACCATACCAGGGTTAATAGGACCACTTTTAGGACCAACAATTGGAGGTATTTTGGTTGAAACTTTATCATGGCATTGGATTTTCATCGTGAATATTCCATTCGGAATTATTGCACTTTGGATGACAACTTTTGCGATCCCCGATTTTAAACATCCAGTTTTTAAATTTGATATCAGAGGTTTGATTCTTTTTAGTGGAGGAGTTACTGTCTTAACATTGATTATGGAATTGACATCTTCTCGTGTGATTGGCCTGCAAACTGTATTGGCATTGACTGTAGTTTCTGCCTTTTTGATTGGTTTGTATATTTATCATGCAAAACATAAACAACATCCTTTAATCGATTTGAATTTGTTTAACATTAGAACTTTGCGAATTGGTATTATAGGAAATCTTATTACACGATTAGGAATTGGAGGAATACCTTTTCTTATTCCGCTTTTATTGCAAGTTGGTTATGGATATTCGGCTACTGTAGCGGGATTAATTATGATTCCATCTGCAACAAGTAACATTATTGCAAAATCGTTTGTTGTGCCAATTGTGAATAAATTTGGTTATCGAAATATGTTGATTTCCAATACAATAACTTTAGGATTAATCATTTGTATGTTTTTCTTTTTAGAATCGAAATCACCAATTTATTATATCATTCCGTTAATGGTTTTGAATGGATTTTTTAGTTCAATTCAATTTACGGCGATGAATACCTTGTCTTTAGCAGATTTGGACGAAAATACATCCAGCGAAGGGAATAGTTTATTATCGGTTACACAACAATTATCACTAACATTTGGAATTTCTGTAGCTGCATTAATTTTAGGTGTTTTTAGACAAGCAGGATTTGTAAATGGAGTGGAAGTACAAGCTTTTCGTTATTCATTTTTGACGATGGGCGTGATGACAATTTTATCAACTTACATCTTTTTCAAATTAAGAGAATCTGATGGCGCTTCAATGTCGGGGAAGAAATAAAATTTAGAACATAAAAAAATCTCTACCAAGTAGAGATTTTTTTCGTTTTATATTATTTTGATTTAATCATTGTAAAAATGATGGCGAAGTTCACCTTTCAAGTTTGCTTCGTATTGCGTTTTGAATTCTTCTTTCGAAAGGTTTTGACCTAATAAATAAATGGCTTTGGTAATTGCAGCTTCCATTGTCAAATCATAACTCGAAATTGCGCCCATATTTAGTAACGCATCACTTGTAGCATAACGTCCAAGTTCTACCATTCCGCCAGCACATTGCGTGTTGATGATAAGATGAACTCCTTTATTCGTTACTTCTTCCAGCAATTCAATAAACCAACTATCGGTAAAAATATTTCCTGTTCCGAAAGCCTCAATAATAAAAGCTTTCATGTTCGGAGCGTTTAAAACACTTTCGATAAAAGAACGATTCATTCCAGGGAAAATCTTCAAGACACCAACATCAGCATTTAGATTTTTGTTGATCGAAAGTTTATCCGTAACAACATTTTTTAACAATAAATCTTCTTTCACTTCCAGATGAACACCGGAAACTCCAATTACTGGATAATTCGGCGACTCGAAAGCATCAAAGTTTTCTGCATTAATCTTAGTTGTTCTATTCGCACGAAACAATTTATATTCAAAATACACACAAACTTCCTTGATAATTGGTTTGTCATTTTTACGTAACGAAGCCAATTGAATCGAAGTAATTAAGTTTTCTTTCGCATCTGTGCGCAAATCTCCAATTGGTAATTGTGAACCAGTGAAAATGACAGGTTTCTCGAGGTTATCAATCATAAAACTCATTGCAGAAGCTGTATACGCCATTGTATCTGTTCCGTGCAAAACAACAAAACCATCATAGTTTTCGTAGTTTTGTTGAATGGTTTCGGCAATTTCTATCCAATATTTAGGTTTCATATCAGACGAATCTATAGGCGTATCGAAACTATGATAATCGAAAGAACAATCTAGAAGACCTAACTCTGGAATTTGTTTTAACAAATTATCAAAATTGAAAGGTTTCAAGGATTGGTCGCCATAATCTTTCGCCATTCCGATTGTTCCTCCTGTATAGATTAATAAAATTTTTGTTTGCATGCGGTTTGATTAATTTCTGGTTAAAATTAATGATTCTAAAAAATCTGTACAACATCTTTTCTTAAACTCCGATATTTTGTAAATTGGATAAATAATTGTGAACAGAAATTTAAACTATCAACTTGATGAAACTATTACTTTTAGCCATTACAACTTTGTTAACATCAGCTTATGTTAATGCGCAATCTGATGAAGGATTGTTTGAAGTTGAGTATGAAATGAACGGACAAGAACTGAAATCTTTTGCTTTTTCTACGGATAATTGTGCTCAGAATTTGATTGTGAAATCGTGGGAAAATTGGGTAACGAACAAAGAAGGTTCTTCTGCTTTTTTGAAAAAACACGAAGCGAGTAATATCAAGTTCAAAAATTCGCAAGATGTGTATAAATCTGTGATTAGTTTGGTTGATGAAGAAAATGGAAAAACGACCGTGATTAATACATTAACGGATCAAAATGGAATGACATTTAATAGTAATTCGGCAGAGTTTGATAAAATTTATGCTCAATTGCAAGATTTAGCAACAAAAACGAAGCAAGGTTGTGTACGAAATGAGTTGAGGTTAGCGAACGAAAATATGATTCGATTGACAAAAGAAAACGCTGATGCACAATTGAAAAAAGGAAACTCGATCAAATCATATCTAAAAGATAATAATACCTTATTGAAATTAGAAAGTAAAAAGCAAGCTTTGGGCGATAAGTTAGATTTGGTGGTGAATCAATTGGAAAGAGAATCGAATGATAAAGTAACTGATGGTTTGATGAAGAAAAAGATAAAAACAGAAAATTCTTTGCGATCGATAGAAGATCAAGTAGTAACATTGAGCGGAAAAATACAAACTGCCGAAGAGAATGATAAAGGTTTGGATGCAAAAATTAATCAATTAACAAGTCAAATTCAACAACAACGCTCGATTACGGAAAATTTAAAAAAGAAATATTCATCAATTGCACGATAATTGTTAGAGAAAT
Source organism: Empedobacter sp. UBA3475 (assembly GCF_002378465.1). Lineage (NCBI taxonomy): Bacteria > Pseudomonadati > Bacteroidota > Flavobacteriia > Flavobacteriales > Weeksellaceae > Empedobacter > Empedobacter sp. UBA3475. Next base: position 38,563 of record NZ_DFRA01000042.1, read on the forward strand.
TATATATTTACTAAATATCAACAAATAAATATTATTAAAATCAACTCGTTATGGGATTATTTTCGTTTATCAAAAATGCCGGAGAAAAAGTCTTCGGAGGTGCAGAAACACCAGAAGAAAAAGCAGCTAAAGTACAAGAACAAGTTGCAAAACAAGGATTTGATTTGTCAGGAGTAACTTTTTCTACTGATGGAAATAAAATTGTAGTAGCTGGACAAGCGTTGGACATCAACGAGAAACAAAAAATTTTAGCAACAGCAGGTAACATTGATGGAGTGGAAGGAGTAGAAGATCAATTAACATTGAAAACACCTTTGAAAATTGAGATTCCAGATTTATCTAAGACAATGTATACTGTAAAAAGTGGAGATTCTTTATCTAAAATTGCAAAAGAAGTTTATGGAGATCCAATGCAGTATCCAAAAATTTTCGAAGCAAACAAACCAATGTTAAAACACGAAGATAAGATTTATCCAGGTCAGGTTTTATATATTCCTCAGGATTAATACAATAGAAATAAAATATTAAGGTTAAAACTCCTACAACCAAATGATTGTAGGAGTTTTATATTTTTACAGCATGGTTTTTGCAGAATATATACTCGCAATAAAAAATAATAACATATATTCGTATAACTGAAATAAAAAAAATAATTATGAAAGTTTCAATTTTGCCAGTAGCGGTTATCGCTGCTTCAACTTTATTTAGTTGTGTTAGTCAGAAAAAGTATGATGAATTACAAAATAAATTCAATTCTGCTTATTCTGAGAACCAAGGATGTCAAACAGAATTGGCTGTAGCGAAAGCTAAATTAGCTAATTTTGAATCTAACCAAGGTCAGTATGAAAACACAGTTCAGAGTGAAAGAAATCAAATTAAACAATTACAAGAACAATTGAAAAATTGTATTAATGGTGGTTCTAAAAACGTTTCTGAATTAGTGAACGAAATCAATCAGTCTAACAAATACATCAAACATTTGATCGATGCGAAAAGCAAATCGGATAGTTTGAATATGGTTTTAACAAACAACTTAACGCGTTCTTTATCTAGCAATGAAGCAAAAGATGTTGATGTTAAAGTATTAAAAGGTGTTGTTTACATCTCGTTAGCTGATAACATGTTGTACAAATCTGGTAGCTACGAAATTTCACCTGCTGCAGGAGAAACTTTAAGTAAAATTGCGAAAATCATCAACGATTATAAAGATTACGATGTATTGATTGAAGGTAACACAGATAATGTGCCAATTTCTAAACCAAACATCCGTAACAACTGGGATTTATCTGCTTTACGTGCATCTTCTGTTGTACAAGCATTACAAAACCAATACGGTGTTGATGGTAAACGTTTAACAGCTGGTGGACGTGGAGAATATAACCCATTAACTACAAATGCTACTGCGGAAGGAAAATCTAAAAACCGTCGTACACAAATTATTATCTTACCTAAGTTAGATCAATTTATGGATTTAATTGGGCAAGCTCCAAAAAACTAATTTTGATAAAAAAATCAAATTAATATAGAAAGAGCCACTTTATAGTGGCTCTTTTTTTGGACACTGTCCAAAATTTTGTG
>NZ_DFRA01000027.1:0-184 GCF_002378465.1 Empedobacter sp. UBA3475
TTACTTACGGGAGAGTAGGTCGTCGCCAGTTTTGATTAAAAGGCCCCAGTGAACGACTTGACGCTTTTTTTGTGGGTATACGTCGCGCTTTAGACTGAACGTTTTAAGCTTTACGCATCTCCAGACTATGTTTTATAAAACAAGAAGCTTCCAATCAGTAAATAAGAGGCTTCTAATTAGTCAA
>NZ_DFRA01000027.1:529-18307 GCF_002378465.1 Empedobacter sp. UBA3475
AACCCGCGTTAGGGATAGTAGTGTAAATCCTTTTGTAGGAGTTGGATTTTCTGTAATCACTTCTAATCTTCTTTTACAAAAGATTGGAACGGATAGCCCAACCGAGCGATTTGCATTAGCTGTGTTTGTATTATTTTGGTTATTTTATAAATAATATAAATGGAAGGCAAAGAGCGAGGGAACGCCCAAATAATTACAAAAAAAGCCCAACCGAAGTTGAGCTTTTAAAATATAGATGAAAGGGTAATAATTTACTCGCCTAAATATGAAACTGTCTTAGAATCTCCTTCAACAGTAACTTTAGTCAAGTTATATTTTGCTAAATTTTTCATTGATTTGTCCCATTTTTTACCGCTTAAAGCAGCTTGAGATTTTAATTCATTCAAATCAATGTTTTCGTTAGCTTTTAAAATTTCAATAATTTGAGTTTCTTCTTCTGTCAATTCGTAAGCTGGTGCAGCTTTTTCTGGACGCATTTGAGGGAAGAATAAAACTTCTTGAATAGATGGATTATTTGTTAAGAACATAATCAAACGATCCATTCCGATTCCTAAACCTGATGTTGGAGGCATTCCGTATTCTAATGCACGTAAGAAATCTTGGTCGATAAACATTGCTTCGTCGTCACCTCTATCAGCTAAAGCCATTTGTGCTTCAAAACGCTCACGTTGATCGATTGGGTCATTTAACTCAGAATATGCGTTAGCAATTTCTTTTCCACAAACCATTAATTCGAAACGCTCAGTTAATTCTGGATTATCACGGTGCTTTTTAGTCAATGGAGACATTTCTTTTGGATAATCTGTAATGAAAGTTGGTTGAATGTAGTTTCCTTCACATTTTTCACCAAAAATTTCATCGATTAATTTTCCTTTACCCATAGTCTCATCAACCTCGATCCCCATTCCTTTAGCAGCTTCAAATAATTCTGCTTCAGATTTTCCATCGATATCAAATCCTGTAAAATCAATAATTGATTGACGCATTGTTACACGTTTGTAAGGTGCTTTGAAATCAATTTTATGTTCTCCGAAAGTTGTTTCAGAAGTTCCATTAACAGCAATTGCACAATGTTCTAATAATTGCTCTGTGAAATCCATCATCCAGTTGTAATCTTTGTAAGCAACATAAATTTCCATTGCTGTAAATTCTGGATTATGCGTACGATCCATTCCTTCGTTACGGAAGTTTTTAGAAAATTCGTAAACACCATCAAAACCACCAACGATTAATCTTTTTAAATATAATTCGTTCGCGATTCTTAAATATAATGGAATATCTAATGCATTATGATGTGTAATAAACGGACGAGCTGCTGCACCCCCAGGAATCGATTGTAAAACAGGAGTTTCTACTTCCATGTATCCACGATCGTTGAAGAAATTACGCATTGCGTTGAATAAACGTGTACGTTTTAAGAAAATTTCTTTCACGTGAGGATTTACAACCATGTCTACGTAACGCATACGGTAACGCAATTCTGGATCTGTAAAAGCGTCAAATACATGACCTTCGTCGTCAGTTTTTACAATTGGTAATGGACGTAAAGTTTTTGATAACAAAGTTAATTTTGTTACGTGAACAGAAATTTCACCTACTTTAGTTTTGAATTCATATCCTTCAATTCCAATAAAATCTCCGATATCCATCAATTTCTTGAAAATTGTATTATACTCAATTCCTTCTTCAGACGAAGAAATATCATCTCTCGAGATATAAACCTGTACACGACCTTCGCTATCTTGTAACTCAGCGAAAGAAGCTTTCCCCATTACACGAACACTCATCAATCGTCCGGCAAGCTTGACAACCTTTCCTTCTTCGTACTTTTCCTTAATTTCTTTAGAATTAGAAGTTATCACGAATTCTTCGGCAGGGTAAGGCTCAACGCCTAAGTCTCTTAATTGTTGTAGTTTTTCTCTACGAATAATTTCTTGTTCAGACAATTGCATAGTGAATATAATTTATATAAAATGAATGCAAAATTATGAAAAATAATCTTGATTCACGAAGTTTTTATGATTTAATAATGTAAGAATTATCAGTATTGATGCGAGTTTTAGTCTACTAACTCAAAACGGCGCTCTAATGTATAATCTGTATCTTGAAATTTTACCTTTTTGGTTTCGATACTATATGAAATCCAACCGTTATCCTTGATACGCGAAGTCGTTTTAACATAATATTTTATGTCGTCTTTCAATCTATTTTCAGAAGGCTGTTCTGTACCTAATTTTGTTGCTAATTCTTTTAGATAAGTATACCAAGAATTGGCCAACCAATCTTTATCGGCTTCCTGAAAACTTGACATAATGTAATTGGTTTGCGAAACTCCAATCTCATTCAATTTCAATTCTGTTGTAGCTGGAGTGGGAGAAGTGCTAAATAAATTGTCCATGTAAGATTGATAAACAAATGGCGCACTTTCTAAAGTAAAATTACTTTTTCCATAAAAATGATGGAATTGACGAATGTCTTTGTCAAATAATTTAACAATACTTTCTTCTGTAGAATATTGTTGAAGATTCTTTTTGATTAACGCAATCGCAGTAGGATTATCCAAATATTTATTCTCTAAATCTTCTGAAGATAAAACCAATTGTTTAATCGTTTTATCTAAATCTGTATAACCTAAAAATCGTCCGTCTTGATCTATTTTAAAGGAAATCGAAACATTATTAACTAACGAAAAAGGATTATTTAAAAATGATTTTGAATTGAATTGTATATTTCTGAAATTCCACTTTACAATGGTTTCGTTTTGATAAATATTTTCAACTTGAATAATAACGTTATAAGTATATTGTTCTTGATGCGAAATCGTGTCATCTTCCAATTTCACTTCACTTGTTGTTACATTATATCGTTTTTCGTTTCCAATATTCCAATATGTTTTGGGAAAAATAATCGTTTCCTGCGGAGCATTAAAAATGGTATCATTTTTAACAACCGGTGAAATTGTATCTTGAATAGGATCTTGGGCAAATATTTTTATCGAAAAAAATAGAAAAAACAGATAATATGTAAAATTAATTTTCATTTATAAGTAATCAAACTAATTCAAAAATAGAGCAAATTATCTAAAATGAAGTTTGAAATTCGTTAAAAAATAAAATTTAGTCATTTAAAAGTTTTATACTTAATTGATTAACTGTTTTCTTAGAACCAATATTTAAGCTAAATAAATATTCAGATTTGATTAAAATTGAATTCAAATCGTACGTATTTTCATATTTCACTTTTAATTCAACTGTTTCTGAATATTTTTTGATTTCTTTTTTTACCTGTTCTTGCGACAAATTCAGTTTAGCATCATTCAACATATAATACGCCATTTCTTCCCATAATTTCTCAAAATCATCTTTGCTCAAATTTTGGTCAGAAGCAATTGTATACGTACCTTTTTCTTTGTTGATATCTTTTAGATAAGTATTTGTGGTAGAAGAAATTGGAAATCCAAAAATATTTTCCTGTACAGATTTTCCTTCATATGTTTCACCTAAACGAAAATATTGTCCATTAAAATAATTGAAAACGTGAATTTCTTGCTCAAAAACATAGGGAACATATGTTTTCGATTTGACCATTTCCTCAATGTACGCAATATTTGCCTTATAATCATCAGATTTTTTGCGTTGTTTACCAAGTTTATCTGTTATTTTAAGCAATTTTTCTTCAATCTGAGGAACATTTAATAATTCTAAAAATTCTCCAGAAGGATTTGTTGTGAATTCGTACTCTATTCCTTCAGAATTATTGATAAAATCGCGGTAAAATTCATCAGGATCATTGGATTGATTTTTACCATTTACAAATGTATACTTATTGGCAAAATCATTCTTGTCAACCAATTCCATCGATTTATTTGATTGGTTGATGACTTTAGAAACCGTATCATTTACAGAAATCGAAAAGTTACGATCTGTAAATGAGTAGTTATATATTTTGTTTAATTCTAAATTTGGTTTTACCTGTACAGATTTTTCTTCAAAATTCACCTGCGCAAAAATGGCAGGAGAGTATAGTAAAATCAAGGTAAATAGGCTTGTTTTCATTCTCTCTAAAAGTTGTACAAATATAGAATGATTATTGAATATCCAAGTTATTTATTGAACGAATCATTGTATCAATTGGCTTAGTTTCCGAAATTTCTTTTTCCATCAAAGTTCCACCGATTTCTTTCAGCTTTTTAACCTGCGGAATAAATCGATTTTCTAGTGAACCTATAGCTTTATTGTAACTTTGGGTTGCTTGGTTTAGATTATGACCAACCGTCGCCAAATGTTGTATTAAAACATTCACACGATTGTATAATTCTATTCCAGCATCTCGCATTTGATATATATTTTCCGCAACATTTAATTGTTGCCAGCTAAACGCAATTGTGCGAAGCATTGTAATCAAAGTAGTTGGTGTTGCAATAATTATTCTATTGTTTAGTGCATCTTCTATCAAAGTTCGCTCCAATTCTAACGCAGCACCAAAAGAACTTTCAATTTGCAGATACATCACCACATAATCGGGTGCTTCTGTGTATTGATTCCAATAAGCCTTAGAACTCAAATTCTTTAAATGTTCGCGTACAGCTTTCGCGTGCATTTGTAAATGATGTTTTCTTAAATTCTCATCTTCCGTTTCAAATGCAAGCATATATTGGTTTAATGGAACTTTAGAATCGACAATTACTTTTCGATTTCCAGGAAGATTAACGATTAAATCCGGGCGAAGCAAACCATTTTCGGACTGAACAGAAGTTTGTTCTTCAAAATCACAAAAAGATGACATTCCAGCAAATTCAACGACACGACGCAATCCAATTTCTCCGTATTTTCCTCTTGTGTGTGAAGTTTTAAGAGCAGAAACTAATGTATTGGTTTCTTTTTGCAATTTATCAGTTGTACCACGCATTGAATCTAAGAAAACTTTAATTTCTGAATAAGCGCCTTCTCGAGCTTTTTCTATTTCGGATATTTTTCCGTCAAATTTATTCAAGCTTTCATTTAATGGTTTGATTAACGAATCAATCGCTTGTTGACGTTTTTCTAAATCGTTTTGAGAATTAGAAAAATGTTTATCCAATGTTGTTTTCGCTAAATCAAGAAATTGTTCGTTATTACTTTTCAAAACTTGAGCTGAAAGTGCTTCAAATTGCTCTTTTAATCGTTCATTGGTTTCGAGCATAAACGATTTTTGCTCCTCCACAGCTTTCATTGCTTCTTGATGGCGAACCGTTAATTCTGTATTTTTTTCGCGCTCTTTTTGCCATTGATCCAAATTGAAATTTGCATCATCTTTTATTTCGATAAATTCATTTTTTAGCGAATCATATTGTTTCTGAAGTTCTTGGTGTTTTATTTCATTTCCAATTATGGCTGAATTTGCTTTCGATTTTGAATATAAAAAACTGATAACGGCTCCAATGATAAAAAAAAGGATGGATGAAAGTATGATTGCGCTGTTCATAATCTTAAAATTTAAACAAAGGAACGATTTTATACGACACAATATGTCGTTATTAAAAATAAAATCATAAAAAAACGATTTCTAAGAATTGTTTTTTCATCTTAAATTAATTGTTTTGATCTCTTTAGATAATTTTTGTGCCTTTTATAAAATTAATGTTAAGAAAAAAGACAGCTTGAAAAAGCTGTCTTTGTATGATCATAAATGAATAGAATCTTGGGATTCTGTCCTTAAATTATCTTTTGTTTCGAAGATAGAATTTTTGATGATTTGAGAACTTTCGTTCAAAATTGGTAAAATCTGGCTTTCGTCTTTTGTTTCTTTAAATCCTAGTTCTAAAATCGGATCGATATAATACAAAATACTTGATGTTAAAAGTAAAGAGATTATTAATCCTAAAGCCGCTCCACCAAATCGATTAATGATTCCTAAACCAACTGCTTCTACTGTTTTTTGTGTTAAACTTGACGCTAATTTTATTGTGAAAAAAGCAATTGCAAATGTAATAACTAACGCAACCAAAGAAGTTAAGCTATCTGCAACAATGTTGTAAGAATCGACATAAACTTCGATGATTTGATAAAATTTAAAACTGAACCAAATTGCTACAAAAAAACCGACTAACCCAATTAATTGAGAAATAAAACCTTTGAAAAATCCGTTGATAAAACCAAAAGCTAACGCAATTAAAATCAGAATATCAAGTTGATTGAAATCAGTCATTAAGCGTTTTGTAATTGATGTTTTTCAGCGATTTTTTTCAATGTTCCAACTAAGACATCAATATCTTCTTTAGTTGTTTCGTATGAAAAAGATACACGTAAAGGCGTCATTTGATCAATTTCTTCTTCTGTGTACAATGTTTGCATAACTAATGAAACTTTTGCTGCACCAGAACTGCAAGCACTTCCTTGTGAAACAGCGATACCAGCTAATTCTAATTCGAATCCGATTAAGGCATCATGAAATGGTAATTTGATGCTTAATAATGCATACAAACTTTTGTCTAAATCATCTGATAATCCATTGAAAGAAACGCCTGGAATAGCTGCTTTTAATTGATCGATTGTATATTGTTTAATTTCTTTGATGTGATTAACATGAGCTTCTAACTCATCAATTGCTAAATCAAAAGCTTTTGAAAGTCCAACAATTCCGTATACGTTTTCGGTACCAGAACGCATTCCTCTTTCTTGTCCTCCTCCAGCAATCAAGGCTTTTAAATGCGAAGCTTTTTTTGCATATAAAAATCCAGCACCTTTTGGTCCATGAATTTTGTGTGCTGAGCAAGAAGCGAAATCCATTCCCAAATCTTGGAAATCTAAATCGTAATGACCAACTGTTTGCACCGTATCTGTGTGGAACAATGTATTATTTTCTTGACACAATTGCGAAATACGTTTAATATCTGTTAAATTTCCAATTTCGTTATTAGCATGCATCAAAGAAACCAATGTTTTTTTAGATTGATCTTTAACTAATTCCTCTAATTGAGCATAATCAATGTCTCCATTTTTTTGAATATTGATGCGGATTACTTCAACTTTTCCACGATATTCTAAATCTTTGATACTTTCTTGTACGCATTTGTGTTCCATATCCGAAGTAATGATACGTGTAACATCTAAATCATTTACACAAGAACGTATAATCGTATTGTTAGATTCTGTCCCACAAGAAGTAAAATAAATTTCGGCAGGAGAAATATTTAAACGCTGCGCAATGTTCTTTCGAGCCATTTCTATAAGTGCCTTGGCTTCTCTACCAAAAACGTGGGTAGAAGATGGATTTCCGAAAACATTTTTCATCACATTTGCCATTTCGTCAACTACTTCTGGACGAATTGCTGTGGTTGCTGCATTGTCTAAATATACTCTTTGCATTATCGATTATTTACTGTATTGTTGTTTACTTTGAGGTTTTGAACAACAAATTTAAGTAAAATGTAAGGATTGAAAAAGTAAAATGTTATTTAAAACGCATCAAGTCCGAAGACAAAAATCTCCACTCAGGTGTAAGAAGTATGCCTTCTTTTGCAATATACCATGGTGAGATTAAATCGTTGCTTGGATTAGAAAGAATATGAATGTCTTGACTTGGATAATAACTTTGAGCCAAAATGAATATATTATTCCCATTTTTATCTTTCGCTAAATCAATTACCATTACAGCATGACTTTTTATATTTCCCTTTTGAAAAAATACATCGCCAATTTGAATCTCTTTGATAGAGATTGGTTTTAATAATTCAGCAATTGTATTTGAATTTGTATTTTCTAAATAATAGATCAAATATTGCATGTATTTCGTATGAGAATAATCTCCTTTTACATAGTCAGTGTAAGGAATTGGCTTTGTAGAAATTTTAGACAATTTATCTATTTCATTGTATTTTTTCGAACGGAAGAAATACTCTAAACGCAAACTCATCATCGCATTTGCATTAAACTGTACATTTTTTTTGGGTTGTTCTAAATCTAAAACTCCTACATATATATTTGGATTAGATTTTTTTTGACCATCAAAAGAATAAACAGCTGTATTATTGTTTTTGAGCGGAAGGTTATTTATCCATTTACCAAAATCTGTATAATTTTGATTCCTTTCATAATTTGGAGGTGTATCAAATCTCTTGAAAATCTTTAATTCACGTGTATGAACTAAACTACTTTCTTCATTTTCAAGCAATTCATTATTTGAAGATGATTTTAAAATCTGTGTGTTACAAGATGATAAAATGGTAAAAAACGATAGAGTTAAAAAAAATGTATTCTTAAAAATTTTCATTGAAATGTTGAAAAAAACGTGCTATTCTTTGGTTAAGAGTTGAATTTGATCTCTTAATTCGGCTGCTTTTATAAAATCTAAATTTTTTGCAGCATTTTCCATTTCTTTCTGCAATTTTTGTACCAATTTCTCTTTATCTTCTGTCGAATAATTTTCATTAATCTCTGCTGCTTGTTGAATCAAATGTTTTTGTTCGTAAGGATTTTCTTCAAAATCTGCTGCAGCTAAACTTAGTTTCGTTATTTTTTTGTTTAAAGCTTGCGGAACTTTATTGTGATCTTTGTTGTATTTCATTTGAATTTCACGACGACGATTTGTTTCATCAATCGTTAATTGCATACTATCTGTAATTCTATCTGCGTACATAATCGCCAAACCATTCACGTTACGAGCAGCACGACCAACCGTTTGCGTTAAAGAACGATGACTTCTTAAAAAACCTTCTTTATCAGCATCCAAAATTGCTACTAGAGAAACTTCAGGTAAATCTAAACCTTCTCTCAAAAGATTAACTCCAACCAAAACATCAAATAATCCAGCGCGTAAATCAGCCATAATCTGAACACGTTCTAATGTATCCACATCAGAATGAATATAACGACATCGAACGCCATATTTTGTCAAATATTTCGTTAACTCTTCCGCCATTCGTTTCGTTAAAGTAGTGACCAAAACACGTTCGTCTAACTCTACTCGTTTATTGATTTCTTCCATCAAATCATCGACTTGATTTTGTGTTGGACGAATTTCAATAATTGGATCTAATAATCCTGTTGGACGAATGACTTGCTCTACAACAACTCCTTCCGATTTTTCTAATTCATAATTCGCAGGTGTTGCTGAAACATAAATCACTTGATTTTGTAAAGCTTCAAATTCTTCGAATTTTAACGGACGATTGTCCATTGCAGCTGGAAGTCGGAAACCATATTCTACTAAATTCTCCTTGCGCGAGCGGTCTCCACCATACATTGCATGAACTTGAGAAACTGTAACGTGCGACTCATCAATCACCATCAAATAATCTTCTGGGAAATAATCTAACAAACAGAATGGACGAGTTCCTGGTTCGCGACCGTCTAAGTATCTCGAATAATTCTCGATTCCAGAACAATATCCCAATTCTTTGATCATTTCCAAATCGAATTCAGTACGTTCTTGCAAACGTTTTGCTTCGAGATGTTTTCCGATTTCATGATAATATTCAACTTGTTTACCCAAATCGATCTGAATATCAGCAATTGCACCATTTAAAGTGTCTTTAGAAGTAACAAAAAGATTGGCTGGATAAATATTAATTTTATCTAATTTAGTTGAAGTTTTACCTGTTTCTACATTGAAAACTGAGATTTCTTCGATTTCATCACCAAAGAAATTAATTCTGATTCCATCATCCGCATAAGCAGGGAAAATATCTAATGTATCTCCTTTAATTCTAAAATTTCCGCGTTGAAAAATACCTTCTGTTCTCGAATATAAAGCTTGGACTAATTTATGCAAAAAAGCTGTTCTCGAGATAATTTGCCCCGTTTCAATCTGAATCACATTTTTATGAAATTCTGTTGGATTTCCAATACCATATAAACACGAAACTGAAGCCACAACCAAAATATCGCGACGACCAGAAAGTAGGGAGGAAGTTGTACTTAAACGAAGCTTTTCAATTTCTTCATTAATTGATAAATCTTTCTCAATATAGGTTCCTGATGAAGGAATGTAAGCTTCTGGTTGATAATAATCATAGTAAGAAACGAAATATTCGACTGCATTATTCGGAAAAAATTCTTTGAATTCCATATACAACTGTGCCGCCAACGTTTTGTTATGTGCCAAAACTAAAGTTGGACGTTGCACATCTTGTACAACATTCGCGATTGTAAATGTTTTACCAGAACCTGTAACACCCAAAAGTGTTTGATAACGATCATTATTTAGAATACCATTTGATAATTCTTCAATAGCTTTTGGTTGATCACCAGTTGGCTTGAATTCAGAATTTAATTGAAACTGCATTCTACAAATTTACAAATTATTCAGATAAAAAAGGATTGTTATGAATTGTGATTTTACATAGAAGTTGATAAAAAATAAAAAGGCGACTTTAAGTCACCTTTTCATCAAAACCACAAAAAAATGAGAAAACTGTTTACTTAGTAAACAAACTTCCTTCCATTATTACAAGCTATTGCCCGCTATAACCATTGCAAATATATGTCGGTTTTCTGTGCGTGCACAATAATTTGTAATACTTTGTTTTATTGGTGTCGATAAAAGTTATTTATAATAGTGTTAAAACGTCTGATTACAACGTTTTCGTTGATTTGAATAAACTTTATAGTGTTAAGTTTACACTAGCGAATTTTCGCTAAATTCCATAATTTATCTAATTCGGAAATGGTTAAATCAGCTATGTTTTGACCATTTTCTTTCGCGATTTCTTCTAATTTCTGAAAACGTGTGATAAATTTTTTGTTCGATCTTTCTAAAGCATCTTCAGAATTGATGCCATTAAATCGTCCATAATTAATCAAAGAAAATAAAATGTCACCAAATTCCATCTCTTTATCTGTTGGATTTTGTTCTTCTTTGAATTCATTAATTTCCTCGATAATTTTATCAAAAACTTGATCAGAATTTTCAAATTCAAATCCAACACCTTTTACTTTGTCTTGAATTCGGTAAGCTTTTACCATTGCTGGGAGAGAAGTAGGAACGCCAGAAAGTACAGATTTGTTACCTTCTTTTAGTTTGATTTGTTCCCAATTTTGAAGCACCTTTTCTTCTGTATTTGCTTCTACATCGCCGTAAATATGTGGATGACGATGAATTAATTTGTCACAAATACCATTTAAAACATCAGCAACATCGAAGTTGTTTTGTTCTGATGCGATTTTAGAATAAAAAACTAGGTGAAGAAAAACATCACCTAGTTCTTTTTTTATTTCATCCGAATCTTTTTCGATGATGGCATCCGAAAGTTCATAAATTTCTTCGATAGATAACGTACGCAACGTTTCCATTGTTTGTTTACGATCCCACGGACATTTTTCACGTAATTCATCCATTATATCCAACAATCTTTCGAAAGCCTGTAATTGATCTTTACGTGTATTCATCTCTAATTATTCAGCGTCTTTATCTTTTTTTGCTGTTGTTTTTTTAGCAGCAGTTTTTTTAGCAGGTTTTTCTTCAGCGTCTTTTTTGTCAGCAGCCTTTTTAGCAGGAGCTTTCTTTTTTGGTTTTTCTTCCACAACAACTTCTTCTGTAGCTTCTACTTCAGCAACAGGAGCTTCTTGTGCTTGTTGAGCAGCCATTGCAGCTTCTACAGCAGCTAAGTCGATGTTTAATAATCCGTTTTTGTGTAAGATATTATACCATTGGAATAATTTTTTCAAATCAGAATCATAAACTCTTGAATCGTCATATTCTGGTAAAACTTCTTCCATATATTTACGCAATTCTGCACCAGAAGTTTTGTAATCGATCGTTTCTCCTCCGTTTTCTTTTTTGTAAATTCTGAAGAAAACTTCAGCCAAAGGAAATTCTTGTGATACTCCGTAAATAGCAACGTTGTCTAATAAACTAACATTGTAGTTAGAAGCGATTGAGATTTTTTTACCTTTTTCTAAATCTTCAACAACAAAACCACCTCTTGTTTGAGAAACTAAACGGTATAATCCTGGTTTTCCTGAAATTGCGATAACTCTTGATAAATCCATATTCTATTATGTTTAAGGGTCTATGAAGGGAATTTCATTTTGTAACTCGTGTTTACTTTCCCTTTTGTTATATTTTTTAATTTATTACTTATTAATTTCTTTTTAAAGCTCGAAATATAGTCAATAAAAAGCTTTCCTTCCAAATGATCGTATTCGTGTTGAATAACTCGAGCGCGAATATCCGAAAAAGTTTCGGTATGTTTCACCCAATTTTCATCAAAATATTCTAAAGTTACCGATTCTGGACGTGTTACATCTTCGTGAATGTGAGGAATACTCAAACATCCTTCTGTAAAAGCCCATTCATCACCTTCAGAACTACTGATTTTTTTTGGATTGATGAAAACTCGTTTGAAATCTTTTAATTCATCTTTTACATCATCATAATCTTCATCTTCTTCGAAAGGCGAGCAATCAACAACAAATAAACGTATATCTTTCCCGATCTGAGGCGCTGCGATACCAACTCCGTTAGAGTCATACATTGTATCGAACATATTTTGGATCAGTTCTTGTAAATTTTTATAATCTTGATCGATTTCTTGTGAAACTTTACGCAAGACAGGATCTCCGTAAGCTACAACTGGTAATACCATTTTCTGATCTTTTTTTATTAATTTAACGGCAAAGATACAATTTGTTATAGTTTATGTGATAAAAATGATTGTAAAATTATTACGGCACTCACTTTATCGACCATTCCTTTTTCTTGACGTTTTTTCTTTTTCATTCCTCCAGCAAACATTGCTTGAGAAGCCATTTTTGAGGTAAACATCTCATTTTCACGATGAATTTTAATCAACGGAAATTGTTCAGAAAATTTTTTCAAAAAAGGTTGAATTTGATTTTCAATCTCATTTAATTCTCCTGAAAAACGAACAGATAATCCAACTACAAGGTCAGAAACGTTTTCTTTCTCGATATATTGTTTCAAGAAATCCATCAATTTTGATGTATCAATTGTATCAACTGGCGAAGCTATAATTTGCAATTCATCGGTTACGGCAACGCCTGTTCTTTTTCCTCCGTAATCTAACGCTAATATTCGTGACATTTGGCAAATTTAAAAAAACGATTCAATAATAAATAATCTCTATGAAATCCCTTGATTATAATTTTTATATTTGTGGCTATTATTAATAAAGATGGAGAATTTAAAACAAATCATAGAAAAAGCTTGGGACAATAGAGAATTGTTACAAGAAGAGTCAACACAAATTGCAATTCGTGAAGTAATTGAGTTAATCGATAACGGACAATTACGTTGTGCAGAACCAGTTGGAGAAGATTGGCAAGTAAACGAATGGGTGAAAAAAGCAGTTGTAATGTATTTCCCAATTCAGAAAATGGAAACTTTAGAAGCAGGAATTTTTGAATACCATGATAAAATGGAATTGAAACGTAACTATGCTGAAAAAGGAATTCGTGTTGTTCCAAATGCTGTTGCCCGCTATGGTGCGTATATTTCTTCGGGAGTTATTTTAATGCCTTCTTATGTAAATATTGGTGCGTATGTGGACGAAGGAACAATGGTTGATACTTGGGCTACTGTAGGTTCTTGTGCACAAATTGGTAAAAATGTTCATTTATCTGGTGGTGTAGGAATCGGTGGAGTTTTAGAGCCATTGCAAGCTGCGCCAGTAATTATTGAAGATAATGCGTTTATCGGATCTCGTTGTATCGTTGTAGAAGGAGTTCGTGTAGGTAAAGAAGCGGTTTTAGGAGCAAATGTTGTGTTGACAGCATCTACTAAAATTATTGATGTAACAGGTGACGAACCAGTAGAAATTAAAGGTTATGTTCCTGCTCGTTCAGTTGTAATTCCAGGTTCTTATACAAAGAAATTTGCTGCAGGTGAATACCAAGTTCCATGTGCTTTGATCATCGGAACTCGTAAAGAGTCTACAGATAAAAAAACTTCATTAAACGATGCATTACGCGAGCATAATGTGGCGGTTTAAGTAGAATAAATTTTATAAAATATAATCCTCAGCAGTTTTGTTGAGGATTTTTTATTTTCGAATCAAACATATTTTAGTAGTTTTGCTTTATAACTATGTTTTATGAAAATTTTGATTATCCAACACAAGATGATAGGCGATGTTTTAATCACATCATTGTTGTGCGAAAATATCAAAAGAGCTTATCCAAATGCTATTGTTGATTATTTAATCAATAGTAATACTTTGCCTGTTTTAGAGAATAATCCATACATCGATCATAAAATTGTTTTCGATGAAAAAGAAAACAAAGGCTTGATGAATTTGATTAAATTCTCGAAAAAAGTTAATCAAAATAGATATGATATTGTAATTGATGCTTACTCAAAATTACAGAGTTGGGTAGATGTTTTTATCAATAATGCACCAAAAAAAATATCGTACAAAAAGATTGGAAGAACGTTTTTGTATACAGATAATGTAGAAAAACATGACGAACCAAATTCATATTTAGGTTTAGCAATCGAACATCGTTTGTCTTTATTGAAGCCTTTAGGAATTGAAATTCCTTTGGCAACAGAACCGAAATTGTATTTAACAGAAGAAGAAATAAACTTTGCGAAAGATTTATTTGAAAAACATCAAGTTGATTCTACTCGTAAATCAGTTATGATTAGTTTACTTGGTTCTGATCCTTCAAAAACTTATCCGTTGAATCAAATGGCAAAAATGGTTGATTTTATTGGTCAACATTATAATGTCAATATTTTATTCAATTATTTTCCGAAACAATTATCGCAAGCAAAAGAAGTATATAATCAATTATCTGATGAAACCAAATCGAAAGTTTATTTTGAATTGTTGGGTAATGATTTGCGCGAGTTTATTGCAATTGCAAACGAATGTGATGTGATTGTAGGAAATGATGGAGGAGCAATTAATATGTCCAAGGCTTTAGGGAAAAAATCGTTTATTATTTTTTCTCCTTGGATTGATAAAAAAGTTTGGGCAACTTTCGAAGATGGAATTCATCACACAAGTGTTCATTTAAAAGATTATTTTCCTGAAAAACTTGGAGATTTAAACAATCGTCAAATAAAAAAACAAGTTGATGAATTTTATTCAATCTTTGATTTCGATTTGTTTAAAGAAAAGTTAGAATATTTCTTATCACCATTAATAAAATAAAAACAGAAATTTTGAGTTTCTATTTATAAAATTTGATTACTATAGAGAATGTCTACTAAAATTTCTGCTTTACTAATTACACTTAACGAAGAAAAAAACATCAAAAGATTTCTTGATGAGGCTAGTTATGCAGATGAAATAATTATTGTAGATTCATATAGTACAGACAAAACGGAAGAAATTGCATTCCAAAATCCAAAAGTAAAGTTTGTAAAACGCAAGTTTGATAATTTCACAAATCAACGAAATTATACACTTTCTTTGGCAAAAAATGATTGGGTCACTTTTTTTGATGCAGATGAAGAACTTTCATCTGAATTAAAAGAAGAATTAATAAAGAAAGTAAATTCAAATTTACAGGATGTAGCTTTTATGGCTTATCATTCATTTTATTTTAAGAATAAGAAAATAGAATTTTCTGGTCAGCAAAATGTGAGAGCTGTTCGTCTTTTTAGAAAATCTAAATGTAGATATAAAGATGGTTTGATGGTTCATGAATTATTAGAATGTGATGGGGCAGTAGGTGATTTGGAACAAAAAGTGAAACATCATACGTTTATTGATGAAGAATATTATTTAGATAAACTTAATAGTTATTCTCGCTTACGAGCACAAGAACTTCGTCTCAAAAATTTGAAACCATCATTTTATCATTATACCATAAAGCCTGCTTATCGTTTTTTCAATTATTTTGTGGTGAGATTTGGTTTTTTAGATGGAAAAGATGGTTATACAATTGCAAAACTACATGCAATTTCTGTTGCAAATCGTTATAAATATTTGGACGAAATTTATAGAAAAGAAAATCAAAACTTAGGTTAAATAAAGAAGTTTGAGATTTTATTATACATTTGTCATACATTAAAAATAATACAATGAAAGCATATGTTTTTCCAGGACAAGGCGCTCAATTCTCTGGAATGGGTAAAGACTTGTACGAAAATTCTGAAATCGCAAAAGAATTATTTGACAAAGCAAACGAAATCTTAGGATTTGATATAAAATCAATTATGTTTGAAGGTTCTGCTGAAGACCTAAAACAAACAAAAGTTACGCAACCAGCAGTTTTTTTACATTCTGTTATTTTAGCGAAAATTTTACCAGATTTTAAACCAGAAATGGTTGCAGGACATTCTTTAGGAGAAATTTCTGCTTTAGTTGCAAATGGAACTTTAGACTTTGAATCTGGATTAAAATTAGTTTACAAACGTGCTTTAGCAATGCAAGCTGCATGTGAAGCTAATCCATCTACAATGGCTGCAATCTTAGGGTTAGAAGATAAAATTGTAGAAGATGCTTGTGCAGAAATTGATGGAGTTGTAGTGGCTGCAAATTACAATTGTCCAGGTCAGTTAGTGATTTCTGGAGAAATTGAAGCGGTTAATGTAGCATGCGAAAAACTGAAAGAGTTAGGTGCAAAACGAGCATTAGTTTTACCAGTAGGAGGAGCTTTTCACTCACCTTTAATGAAACCTGCTGAAGAAGAATTAGCACAAGCTATTGAAGAAACAACATTCAATACTCCAATTTGTCCAGTTTATCAAAATGTAAGCACAACAGCTGTTACAGATCCTGCTGAAATTAAGAAAAACTTGATTGCTCAATTAACTGCTCCAGTAAAATGGACGCAATCTGTTCAAAATATGATTGCTGATGGTGCGAGTGAATTTATTGAGGTTGGACCAGGAAATACTTTACAAGGTTTAGTGAAAAAAATAAACAGAGAGGTCTCAACTTCTTCGGCACAAATCTAAACGAAATGAAAACATACCGTTCCAATGGAAAATTATTCCTTATCGGGGAATATATTGTGATTGATGGGGCGAAAGCATTTGCATTGCCCACAAAATATGGGCAATGTTTGTTTGTGGAAAATTCATCAGAAATAGAAAATTTAATCACTTGGAAAGCAACTAAATTTGATAATTCTATTTGGTTTGAAACTAAAGTTAGATTGAATGATTTAGAAATAATTTCGTCTACAAATGATAAATTAAGTCAATCATTACAAAATATTTTAAAACAAGCTAAAATTTTAAATCCTGATTTTTTTGATTCTAATAACAGTTATCAATGTTTAACGAAGTTAGAATATCCGCAAGAATGGGGACTGGGAAGTAGTTCGACTTTGATTGATTTGATTAGTCAATGGATAGAAATAAATCCGTTTGAATTAAATCAATTAACCTTCAATACAAGTGGTTATGATATTGCATGTGCGCATCATCATCAGCCCATTTTGTTTTCGAATAATCCTATCGAAGTAGAAGATTTAGAATTGAATTGGAATTTTAAAGATCAACTTTATTTTGTTTATCTTAATCAAAAGCAAGATACACAAGCCGTTGTTGGAAATCATTATAAGAACAAATCAAAAGATTGGAAAATGATTCAAGAGCTTTCTGATTTGGTTGTTCAAGCAACTAAAGTTGAGAATTTAACTGATTTAGAATCTATTTTAGATGAATATCAAGAACGATTAGGAGATTTTATGCAAATTTCGCAAGTCAAAGAATTGCATTTTCCTGATTATTTAGGAGCTGTAAAAAGCCTCGGAGCTTGGGGCGGAGATTTTGTTTTAGTGACGTATAGAGAAGGAATGAACGATTATTTTAAAGAAAAAGGATATGAGATTATTATTCCGTTTTCTGAAATGATAAAATAACAAAAAAGCAGATTTA
>NZ_DFRA01000027.1:18409-37414 GCF_002378465.1 Empedobacter sp. UBA3475
TAAATCTGCTTTTTTGTTATTGTTTTTTACCAATCATGGCTTTTAATTTCTTTTTTCGAGCTTGTTTTGTTTGAAATTTTTGCTGGAATTCTTGTGTTTTATTCCACATTTCTTTAATAACTTCTTGTTCTGGTTTATTAATAAGTTTCGCATATTCTTTTCCCATAATTTCTATCATTTCTTTTTGAGGAGTTAGACGAGAAAAATTTTTCATTCGAATATCAAAACTCATTGAATTATGAAAATTCATGCGATTTAAATCAACCAAATAAAACTCATATTGATTTTCTCCAACTTGCTTAATTAAAGTATTTCCAGGAGAATGATCCAAAAATTCAATTCCAGCTTCATGCAAATCAAATGTGAATTTTGTAAATTGTTTCAAGATTTCATTTCGATTTGAATAATTAATATCTAAAACTAATTCTCTAAAAGTTATTTCAGATGTAACTAATTCACAAAAATAATAACTTTTTAAAAATGAGATTGTATTAAAATTTTCGACATATGCGATTGGAGTAGGTGTTTTAAAACCTAAATCAATTAATTTATTAGCATATAAGAATGATCGTTCAGCTTTTGATTTTCTGAAAAATCGATATACAAATTTATTGACAATATTCGGAATTTTGAATGATTTAATCGTAGCAATTTTACCCGATTTTAATGTCTTTTTTTTGATAGAATTTCTTGTGCCTTTTGCAATATAATCGTCAATCAAGTCAAAATTGTCAATAATGGATTTGATTTCAGTTTGCGTAGTTTGATAATTATTATTTACGACAATTTTCTGTGTCATTTTTCAAAATATTATAATTAATATAGAAAAAATCTATATTTCATTTTAATCTGTCAAAGATATGTCTATTTTTGTTGAAAATAAGGACAACTTAAAACAAGTTTTTTAAAAATTTTAGAACCTAACTTATGGTAAAAAAAATTCTTTTAGAATCTCATAATCTAAAGAATCGTGCAACTGGTTTCGGAGTTTTTAATTACGAATTGATTAAAGCTCTTTCGAAATTAAATTTTGATGATCAAATTTATTTACTTTACAAAAAACCTGAAGATTTAAGGACTGAATTTGGTACTAAATTTCATTATAAAAAATATTATAGTTTAATGCGCAATCCGTTTTTCAGAACGCGTGAAAAGTATGATGTTTGGCACTCCTTAAATCAAAATATAAAAGTTGAACCTTGTCATAAACCAAAAAAATATGTTTTGACGATTCATGATGTTAATTTTATGGAAGAAAATTCGCTTGATTATAGTCCAAATCACATTAAATATTTTAAAGAAAAGATTAAGCGAGTAGATGTTATCACATTTATTTCTGAATATGCAAAGAAACAAACTATGCAATATTTTGATATTTCGGGAATAGAAAATACAATAATTTATAATGGAAATTCAATTTCAGAAATTATAAATTGTGATGATTTTCAATCTCCATTAGATATTTCAAAACCTTATTTTTATACGATTGGAGCTTTTCTTGAAAAGAAAAATTTTGAATCACTTGTAAAAATGATGAAATTTTTACCAGATTTTAATTTGATTATTTCTGGGAATTGTACGAATGCCTATGGTCAAAAAATAAAAGATTTAATTGCTAAAGAAAAATTAGAAAACCAAGTTTTTTTATCAGGTAAAGTTTCTGAACGAGCAAAGCAATTTTATATGCAAAATTGCGAAGCGTTCTTATTTCCATCAACTGGAGAAGGTTTTGGTTTGCCTCCCTTAGAAGCGATGAGCTTTGGAAAACCAATTATTTTATCTGATAAAACGTCTTTACCAGAAATTGGTGGAAAAGATGCGTTTTATTGGAATGATTTTGAACCAGAATATATGAAAAATGTAGTGGAAGATGCGTTAAATCAATACAATCAAAATTCAGATTATTTTATAGAAGCTTATATCAAAAGAGCTGGAAGTTTTAGTTGGGATAAAGCGGCAAATGAATATCTAAAGGTCTATGAAATCTAAAATCTATTTTGCGATAAATAATATTTCGAAGAAAATCGACTTCATTCAACTTTCCTATAATACCTTTGCACTCAAATTTATAAAACAAAGAAAATGTCAGATATAAACGAAATTGTAGCCAAACTAAAACAAGGAGAAACAATGCTTTATCCAACAGACACAATTCTTGGACTGGGTTGTGATGCGAAGAATGAGGCTGCAATCGAAAAAATTTATCAGATAAAAAATCGTCCTTCATCAAAATCGTTGATTATTTTGGTTGATTCTCCACGTATGTTACAAAATATTGTTGAGGTGCCAGAATTAGCTTGGGATTTGATTGATTTGAACGAAAAACCTCTTACAATTATTTACGATAATCCAAAAGGTTTACCACAATCGTTAATTGCAGAAGATAATACAATTGCCATTCGAATGACTGATGATTTGTTTTGTAAAAAAATCATCGGGAAATTAGGAGGACCAATTGTGTCTACATCGGCTAATTTATCAGGAGAATCTTCTCCAAAAGTGTTTTCGGAAGTTAATCCTACTATTTTAGAGCGTGTTGACTTTTATCCAGATGAAACAAAAACCTTTGTACCTCAGTTCACTGCATCAACGATAATTAAATTAGGTCTAGATAACGAAGTAAAAGTTATTAGAGAGTAGTTTTTTATTTCAAAACTTATACTTTTGCAGAATGAAAATCTTAGAAGCCGTATCAAATCCAATTTTTAGAAATGTAGCAGAAGTTGCTGATGAAATTAATCAAGAAACTTATGTGGTTGGTGGATTTGTACGCGATTATTTATTGAATCGTGGTCAGAAAAAGGACATCGATTTTGTAACAGTTGGAAATGGAATTTTATTGGCTAAAGAATTGGCTAATAAATTAGGACATACATCACAAGTTTCAGTTTTTAAACGTTTTGGAACAGCAATGTTCAAATATAAAGACACAGATTTGGAATTTGTAGGTGCGCGAAAAGAAAGTTATTCAGAAGATAGTCGAAAACCACATGTTGAAGACGGAACGTTGGAAGACGACCAAAAACGTCGTGATTTTACGATCAATACATTGGCAATTTCGATGAATAAAGAGAATTTTGGCGAATTAATTGATCCTTTTAATGGAGTAGAAGATTTGAATAATAAAATTATCAAAACACCATTAGAGCCGAATGTTACCTATTCTGATGATCCTTTGCGTATGATGCGTGCGATTCGTTTTGCAGCTCAATTGGATTTTGAAATAGAAAAAAAATCTTTTCAGGCAATAATTGATAATGCAGAACGTATTAATATCGTATCTTTTGAACGCGTAATGGATGAGTTTCAGAAAATTATGATGACTGACAAACCTTCGGTCGGATTATTGTTGTTGGAACAATCAGGATTAATGCAACATATTTTACCAGAATTGGTTGCGTTAAAAGGAATCGAAGAGGTTGAAGGTCAGAAACATAAAGATAATTTTTATCATACGTTAGAAGTCGTTGATAATATTTCTGTCAACACAGATAATGTTTGGTTACGTTGGGCAGCGTTGTTGCATGATATTGGAAAAGCTGTAACAAAACGTTTTGATAAAAATGTAGGTTGGACATTTCATTCGCATGAATTTGTTGGATCAAAAATGGTATTAAAATTGTTCAGACGATTAAAATTACCATTAGGACCGCAAGTAAAATATGTTCAGAAGTTAGTCATGATGAGTTCTCGACCAATTGCTGTTGTAACAGACGACGCTACAGATTCGGCATTACGTAGATTATTGTTTGATGCTGGAGAAGATTTCGACGATTTAATTACGCTTTGCAAAGCTGATATTACAACAAAAAATGAACGTAATCAAAAACGTTTCAAACAAAATTTTGAAGTTGTAGAACAAAAAATAAAAGATGTTGAAGAACGTGATAAAGTACGTAATTTTCAACCACCAATTACAGGTGAACAAATAATGGAAATATTTGATATTCAGCCAGGAAAAGAGATTGGAATCTTAAAAAATGCCATCAAAGAAGCAATTTTAGAAGGCGAAGTAGAAAATAATTATAATTCTGCATTAGAATTTGTAATTAATATGGGAAAAGATTTAAATTTGGAACCGAAAAATATTTAGAAAGTGATATATAAAATTCGTGTATTCCTTGATGCAAAAGAGGATGTTTTTAGAGACATAGAAATTAAAGAGAAGCAAACATTATTCACATTGTACAAAGGTATAATTAGTGCTTTTAGTTTACAAGGTGAGGAGTTGGCGTCGTTCTATGAAGTAGATGAAGATGGAAACCAAACAAAAGAAATTCCTTTAGAGGATATGTCTGATGATGGAACTGATGAAACAATGGCTGATTTTTATATCAAAGAAGCTTTTGCTAATCAAGGAGATCGTATGGCTTTTGTATATGATTTTATGGAAATGTGGACATTTGTGGCTGAATTAATTTCTGTAGAAGATAAACCAGCTGTTCTTAATTATCCATTAACGGTTTACCGTTTCGGTTCAATGCCTCTTAAAGCGCCTAAAAAAGACATGATGGTTGATTTAGACGATGAAGAAGATATTGATTTTGCAGAAGATGCTGAATTAAATGATTTACAAATCGACGAAGATTTAGACGTAGACGATTTATAAAAACTACAACTAATCAACTTATATATCAAAAAATCTGAATGGCAACATTCAGATTTTTTTTGTGCTATATATAAACCATTTGATAATTTTTTTACTTCCTCAACCAACCATTTTTCCGTAACTTGCATCTACTGATAAAAGAAAGAATCTATGAAACAGCTACTGTTTTTATTATTAATTTTAACCAATTCGATGCTTATGGCTCAATCCCCAACGATTGATCAAAAGTGGAAGGAAATTGACCAACAAATGCAAAATGGTCAATTCAAATCTATCCAACCAAAAATTGATGAACTTAAAACGTTATCAAAAAAGCAAAATAATCAACAAAGTTATCTGAAAGCTTTGTTTTATGAAGCAAAAATAAAAGTCGCAACTTCTGATGAAACAGATGATGTAAACTTCGTTTTTGATTTGTTTAAAAAGGATTTAGATGAAAAATCAATTGTAAATAATGCGATTGTTTATTCATATTTAGCTGAGTTATATCAATTGTATTACAACGAAAATCGTTGGAAAATCAATAGTCGTACAAATGTCGAAAATCAAGCTACAAATGATGTGAGATTTTGGACAGAAGATACTTTTAAGAAAACAATTAATGATTATTTTTCGAAATCAATTCAACCAAAAAATGAATTAATAAATGCAAAATCTCAAGATTATAAAATGATTTTGAATATTGCAAATGATAAGAAAAATGCGCAACAACAATTTGATTTAACGCCAACATTGTATGATGTTTTAGCAAGAAATTATATCAATTATCTGAATGAGAATGATGAAAAAGATAAAGCAAATCAATTGCTTTCTGATTTAGTTGAGATTAATAAACAAAAAAATAACGAAAATGCTGTTTTGTACAATGAATTGATTTTAATTGATTCAAACCGAGGTTCGACTTCGGTTCAAGAAATTATTAAACAAAAAGAATTTTTAGCAACAAAATATCCAAAAGCATGGTATTCGTCTTATGTGTATGCAACTTTAGCGACAGATTATTATGGTTTGCAAGAAGATAAATTGGCGAACGTAAATAAGATTTTTGAACTACAACAAAAAGTTGCGAAGCTTTATCCAAATTCGGAGGAATTAGAGAATATAAATAATTTAGTTTCGAAGATAAAATCGCAAGAATTAAGTGTACAAGCAGAGCGATATATTAACGAAAATCAGAATACACCAATTCAATTAACGCATAAAAATTTGTCGCAAGTTTTTGTGAGAATTTTCGCTTATAATGAAGGTTTTGATGGAAAAGATAAAATACAAGCGTTAAATGTTTACAACGAAAATAGAATTGCAGAAGCGCAAAAATTTCTGAATAGTTTAAAGGTTGTTGATCAATATGCAATTGATGTTAAATCGTTTGAAGATTATCAAAATCATTCGACAATTGTTAAATTAAATCCACTAAAATCTGGTCGTTATATTGTCCTTTTTTCGAATAATTCTGAATTCAGAATCAACACAAAAGACGATATTGATTATTTAGATGTAATGGTTTCGAAATATGCGATAAATTCTTTAAATGATAAATTGTCGGTTGTGAATCGTGAAACTGGAAAACCAGAAAGTAATGTTGCGGTTGAGTTTTCTAATTTGACAAATTATAATAAAAAGGAAACAAAAACTTTAACATCGGATAAAGATGGAATAATAACAATTCCTTCGGGCTGGAGAAATCTTCAATATCGTGTGAAAGACGAACATACTATTTATTCAACGTATTACTACGATTATGATCGTGATGATGAAGATGATGATTCTTCTGTCAAGATTTTCACAGATCGTGCGATTTATCGTCCTGGACAAACGGTTTATTTCAAAGGAATTTATTATTTATCGAAAGATAAAACTCGAAATATCATTCCAAATTCTAAATTGACGATTGCTTTATATGATGTTAACAATAAAGAGCTTTCTAAAATAGATTTAACAACTAATGAATTTGGATCTGTAAATGGAAGTTTTATTTTGCCAAGTTCTGCTTTAACAGGTAACTTTTCGATCAGAGCTATTAATGAAGACGGTTATTATTCATTCAAAGTGGAAGAATATAAACGTCCAAAATTCAAAGTAGAAATAGAGAAAAATAAAGGTGTTTATAGTTTAAACGACAAGGTAAAAGTAGAAGGAAAGGCGATTGCTTTTTCTGGTGCTAATATCGATAATGCTAAAGTTTCGTATCGTGTTTATCGTCAAGAAATTTTTACATTTTGGCCTTGGTATCGCTCAATTCCAGCAGGTCGTGGAGAACGAGAAGAAATTACGTTTGGAGATACAACAACAGATGCGGAAGGAAAATTTAACTTTGAATTTGTAGCAAAACCAGCTTCGGAGAAAAAGAAAGATGAGGTAAGAACCTACAATTATTTTATTGAAGTAAATGCAACGGATATCAATGGAGAAACGCAATCAGAATCTTCTTCCGTAAAAGTTGGAGACACAAGAATATCGTTAAATATTGCTATTTCTGAGAAAGCTAAAGTAGATGATTTGAAAGCTTTCAAAATTGAAGTGAAAAACTTGAATGATGAAAAATTAGATGGAAAAGGACACGTCGAAATTTATTCGTTAAATGCACCAAAAGAAATAGTTCGTCGTCAAAAATTTACAACAGATTATAATATTTATTCGAAAGAAGAATTCAAAAAAATATTTCCGAATGAACCTTATGGTGACGAAATGAATCCAAAAACGTGGACAACAAATCAAAAGGTTTTTGAAAGTGATTTTGATACAAAAATTTCTGATGAAATTAAATTTAATCAAGCTTCAAATTTAGAAGAAGGTTATTATGTTGTAAAAGGTTTTGTGATGGACGGAACACAAAAAGTGGAAGTGGATAAATTGATTTATGTTTCGAATGAAAAGAAAGCAAATGCAATTAAAACACTTTTAGCAGTTTCGCCTAATAAATTGACTTTCGAACCAAAAGATGTTGCAAAAATTGAGTTCAAATCGGGTTCTAAAAATACATTTGTGTATTATGAAGTAGAGGCGAATCAAACAATTATTGAGAAAGGTTTTTTGGATTTGAGTAAAAAATCTGTAGTCGAAATTCCAATTAAAGAAGAATATCGCGGTGGAATTTATGTGAATTATGCCATGACGAAATTCAATGATGTGCAAACAGGAAGTCTTAATTTGGCAGTTCCGTTTACCAATAAACAACTGAAAGTTACGGCTGAAGTTTTACGTGATAAATTGACGCCAGGTGCAAAAGAAAAATGGCAACTAAAAATTGAAGGACCAAATAAAGATAAAGTTTCAGCTGAGGTTTTAACAAGTATGTACGACGCTTCGTTGGATCAATTTGCGTCAAATTCATTAGATTTTAATGTGTATGATTTTACAAATTCAAGAAGAAATAACCCTTTTAATCTATATCAATTTTATATAACAAATCAATCTCGAGCAATTTATTATCGTACAAATTATGATTTTTATGCAAGAGGATATGCAGGATTAGACCTTAATTTATTTGATTTTGGTTTCAATCAATATCGCATGAATCGTATGATGATGAAGTCTGTTGCGCCAGGTGTAAAAATAAAAGAAGTATCAGAAAATGAAATTCATGTTGAGGTACAAATGGGGGCTGCTGCTGATGTAAGTTTAGAAGGTTCTGTTGTAACAGCTTTAGGAATTACAAGAGATAAGAAATCGTTAGGTTATTCAACTCAAGCAGGAGAACCTGGAGCTTCTGCAAATGTAACAGTTCGTGGAGTTTCTTCTGCCGAAATTTCAAATGCACTTTATGTTGTAGATGGAGTTGTGTATGATATAATGCCAGAACTTAATTCAGATGATATTCAGTCTATGAATGTATTGAAAGGAGAAGAGGCGACTGCTTTATATGGAGCAAGAGGAGCAAATGGAGTAGTGATTATTACAACTAAAAAAGAGGCAAACGAAACTTTAGATAATGTAAAAGCGCGTACAAATTTAAATGAAACAGCCTTCTTTTATCCAAACTTAAAAACAGATGCAAAAGGAAATATTATTATAGAATTTACTACGCCAGAAAGTTTAACAGAATGGAAATTTATGGCAATTGCACATACGCCAGACCTTAAAACAGGTTATTTGGAGCAAAATGTTCGCACGCAAAAAGACTTGATGGTTGTGCCAAATATGCCACGTTTCTTACGTGAAGGCGATCAAATTTCGGTTTCGTCTAAGATTAATAATTTATCAGATAAGGTATTAAATGGTTCTGCGAAATTGATGTTGTTTGATGCGTTTACCAATCAACCAATTGATGCACAATTCAAATTGACAAATGCAGTTCAGAATTTCTCTGTTGCAAAAGGAAGCTCGGATCAAGTGACGTGGACAATTGATGTTCCGAAAAATGTACAAGCAGTTGTGTATCGTGTGGTGGCTTCGGCTGGAGATTTTTCGGATGGTGAAGAATCGGCTTTACCAATTTTGACAAATCGTATGATGGTGACAGAAACGTTGCCGATTTATGTGAAAGAAGGTCAAAAGAAATCGTTCCAATTTGATAACATGATCAACAATAAATCGACTTCGTTAGATAATTTCAAATTAACATTCGAGATGACAACGAATCCGATTTGGTATGCAGTTTTCTCGTTGCCTTATTTGCGCGAATATCCTTACGAATGTGCAGAGCAAGTGTTCTCGCGTTTATATGGAAATATGATTTCAGAAAAAGTGATCAATTCAAATCCAAAAATTAAAGCTGTTTTTGATGATTGGAACAAAAAAGGTGAATTGAAATCAAAATTACAATTGAACCAAGAATTGAAAAATATCATTTTAGAAGAAACGCCTTGGATGAAAAATGCAGAAAGCGAAGAAGAGCAAATGAAGCAAATTGCAGTTTTATTTGAATTGAATCAAATGCAAACGGAAATGAAATCGGCTTTCCAAAAATTATCGGATAAACAACAATCAAATGGTGGCTTTGCTTGGTTTGACGGTGGTCGTCCAAACGAATATATCACAACGCATATTGTTTCTGGTTTCGGAAATATGAAGAAAATGGATGTGAATTTCAAAGCATTTGAAATAGATGTAAATCCATTAATCAAAAAAGCGATTCAGTTTATTGATGATGAGAATTTAAAACGTTTCAAAGAGTTCAAAAAAGATCAAAAATCATTCAAGGATGTTACGTATTCAGACGGTTTACATTATTTATATGCGCGTTCGTTTTTCTTAGAAGATTATCCGATGTCGAAAGAATTGGAAGAAATGAAAACAGCGATGTTAAAGAATCTAAATGATACAAAATTAGAGTTGTCGTTGCAACAAAAAGCAATGGCTGCAATTGTGATGAATCGTTTTGGAATGCAGTCTGCTGCTAAGATTGTAGTCAATTCGATCAAAGAAAAAGCAGTAGAATCGGATGAAATGGGTATGTATTGGAAAGAAAATCAACCGGGTTGGTTTTGGTATCAAGCGCCTGTAGAAACACAATCGTTGTTAATCGAAGCATTTGACGAGGTAACAAAAGATGAAAAATCTGTCGAAGAAATGAAAGTTTGGTTATTGAAAAATCGTCAAACAAATCAGTGGAATTCGACAAAAGCAACGACAAAAGCGGTTTATGCTTTAATGAATTTCGGAAAATCTTGGATAGATGCAGAGAAAGGAATTGAAGTGAAGATCGGAAATCAAAAAATTGATTTAGATAACAATGCGCAAGCTGGTTCGGGTTATGTAAAAACTTCTTGGAACAAAGAAGAAATTAAACCTGAAATGGGTAAAGTTGAAGTTTCGAAAACTTCTCCAGGTGTTGCTTGGGGAGCGATGTATTGGCAATATTTTGAAGATTTAGATAAAATAAAATCTGCTGAAACTGGAATTAAATTCAACAAGAAATTATTTGTTAAATCGAATTCTGCAAATGGTCCAATTCTGAAAGAAATTACAACGTCAACACCGATAAAAGTTGGTGATATTGTAACTGTTCGATTAGAGATTTCTGTTGATCGCAACATGCAGTTTGTACACATCAAAGATATGCGTGCAAGTGGTTTCGAACCTGTGAATGTACTTTCTGGTTACAAATGGAAAGGCGAATTTGGATATTACGAAAGCACAAGAGATGCTGCAACTAATTTCTTTTCGGATTACATGAGAAAAGGAACATATGTTTTCGAATATGATTTGAAAGCGAATAATGCAGGTAATTTCTCGAACGGAATTACATCGATGCAAAATATGTATGCACCAGAATTGAGTGCGCAAAGTGAAGGAATTCGTGTTGAAATTAAATAGATTTTAACTTGTAAGTTTAATAATAAAGGCAAGATTTTTAATCTTGCCTTTATTTTGGTTAAAAGATACCTAAGAGTTGGTGAACTCTTAAGCAAGAGTTTAGTAATTCCTGCTTAGCTTTCTTTTGATTTATGAGTTGCGTGAGTTACGAGATTAGTGTTTCGAATTTTACACTTTGTAAAACATATTACGTACAACTTAAAACGTTAAGCGTATCACATACAATTCAAGATTTTATTTATCTTTAAAATCAAATAACACTAAATGAAGAAAAGACTTCTACTCAATATTGTACTCATTCCTTTTATCGGATTTGCGCAGCTGCAAACCATTTTTCAATCTAAAATAGATTCGATTTACGAAAAAAATAAAAACGCTGTCGGAATTATTGTTCACGTTGAAGCACCAGAACAAAACATTTCGTGGAGTTATGCAAAAGGAGTTTTGGATATTAAAACCAACGAAATTTTAAACAGCCAACAACCGGTTTTAATCGCAAGTAATACCAAACCTTATGTAGCTGCTGCAATTTTGCGTTTGGTAGAAAAAGGTCAAGTTAGAATTAACCAATCGATCAAGAATTTATTGTCTAAGAAGACTCGTCAATTGCTCGAAAAAGATGGTTATGATTTGAATACGATAACAGTCAAACATTTGTTGTCGCACACTTCTGGAATACAAGATTATGTCGATGATGCGTATTTTGAATTAGTTAATCAGCGACCGCAATATAAATGGACGAAGGAGGAACAAATAAAACGAGCAATGGAAATCGGAAGTCCACAAAAAGTAGGAGAAAAGTTTAGTTACGGTGATATCAATTATTTGCTTTTAGCAGAAATTATTGAACAAAAAACGCGTCAACCATTTTACAAAGTAATTCGAGATTTGTTAAAGTATAAAGAATTAGGTTTGACACAAACGTGGTTTATCGATTTGGAGAAATATCCTTCGAAAACACTTCCGCTTGCGCATCAATATGCAGATAAATACAAGTGGGATTCGTATGATTTAGATCCTTCGTGGGATTTGTATGGTGGTGGTGGAATAGCTTCGACAGCGAAAGAATCGGCTCTGTTTTTTCAGTATTTGTTTGAAGGGAAAATTATTCAGAATAAACAAATTTTGGATTCGATGTCAACATATGTTTTACCTTCGGATCAATCGAAATATTGTTTGGGAATTTATCATTTTGATATGGGATTCAATGCCTATTATCATGGTGGTTGGTGGGGAACAGATGTGATTTATTCGCCAGAAACTAATGCGACAATTACAGTTTTTATCTTGCAAAAAGGGTTTCAACATATCATTAATCCTTTTATTGGAAAAGAATTTCTGAAGTTGTTGATGAAGAAGAGTTAGAATTTTGAATAATTTTCTCATAAGATTTGACATTTTTTTAATTCATTCTAAGTATAAAACTTTCTAAATTTGAGGCATGAAAAAATCAATACTTAGTATATTTTCTGCAATTGTTTTAACGTTCTCAGTTACAGCAAATGCACAAGAAATCGAAGAACAAATCGTAATCGAAAATCGTGTAAATGATGCCAAACAACAAGATAAACCTTATGTTATCTTGATTTCGGCAGATGGTTTTCGTTATGATTATGCTCAAAAACATGAAGCTAAAAATCTATTAGCTTTGGCTAAAAATGGAGTGAAAGCAGATGCCATGTATCCGTCTTTTCCTTCTGTTACATTTCCAAATCATTATACAATTGTAACTGGTTTAACACCTATTCATCATGGTTTGGTAGGAAATAATATGTTAGACAGAGAAGTTGGTGATCGTTATTTATTGGGAAATAGAAATGCAGTTATCAATCCGAAATGGTACGGAGGAACGCCAATCTGGAACCTTGCAGAACAGAACAAAATGTTAGCTGCTTGTTACTATTGGCCAGGTTCGGAAGCGCCTATTAATGGTATGTTCCCAACGTATTCGTACAAGTATTCGGAAAAATCACCAATTGATTACCGTATTCAGCAAGTTGTAAATTGGTTGGAGTTACCAGCTGAAAAACGTCCACATTTAATTACGTTTTATTTTCCGGAAGTAGATCACGCAGGGCATTCTTTTGGTCCTGATGCACCTGAAACAAAGGAAGCTGTACAATTTGTAGATCAATCAATCAAGAAATTGAATGATGAGGTTGCAAAAACAGGTTTGAAAGTGAATTTTGTTTTTGTTTCTGATCATGGAATGACAAGAATTGATGATGAAAATCCATTGAAATTGCCAATTAAAATTGATGAATCAAAAGTACAAGTTGCTTCAAATGGTTCTTATGTAAGTCTTTTTGTAAAAGATAAAAATGATATCGAATCAATTTACAAAGAAATAAAAGCAGTTCAGAATAATACGTTCGAAGTGTATAAAACAACAAATGTCCCATCTAAATATCATTTTGATAAAAAGAATGATCGATACAATCGTATTGGAGATATTATTTTGATTGCACATGCTCCAAACTATTTCTCAAACAAAAATGCACCGAAAGGTTCGCATGGTTTTTATGTAAAAGAAACGCCAGAAATGAAAGCGACTTTTATGGCTTGGGGACCAAATATTAAGTCTGGTAAAGAGATTAAAGTTTTTCCAAATACAGAAATCTATCCAATGCTTGCGAAGATATTAGGTTTACCAATTCAAGAAAAAATTGATGGAACAAATCAATTAGCCAATAAAATTTTGGTGAAATAATTTAGATTTTACTCAAAATACAAAGCCAACTTATTAAGAGTTGGCTTTTTTTGTTATTGAATTTTCATTGACTTATAAGAATTCGTCATTTTGAATTTATTTTTTCTTAAAATTCAGATTTGATATAATAATAGCAAAAATAATAACGGCGATTCCTGTCCATTGTATTGCGAGTACTTGTTCATGTAAAAGCACAAAAGCCATGGTTACTGAAACGGGTAATTCTAACGAAGAAACAATACTTCCCAAACCTAATCCTGTGTGCGGAAAACCTTTGTTTAAAAGAATAGGAGGTAAGACAGTTCCGAAAATTGCCAACGGTAATCCCCAAGTATAAAAAATGCTAAAATTGAATGCATGAATTCCATTTACATCATTTGAAAAGTTGTTGTAAAAGCTCATTAAACCATCAAAGTAATAAGGTCCGATTTGGCTAAAAAACAAAAATAGAGACACAATAATAGAACCTCCAAAAAGCATCCACAAACTTTTTTTATAAGCTGGTAAATAATTGGCTAAACTATTCGATGTAAACATGGTAGTCGTAAAAGAACAAGCTGCTAAAAATCCCCAAAACAATCCTTTAGGATTTAACTCGACTTCTTGGTTGATTAAATTTGTTGCCAAAACAGTTCCAAATAATACCAAAACCATTGCAATTAATTTTTTGGCAGAAGGAAATTGTTTTCCCAAAATACTCTCAACCAAAATACTAATCCAAACCGTTTGCATCAACAATACAATTGCGATTGACACATTGATATATTGTACCGCTAGATAGTAAAATAAACTTGTGAAACCTAACGAAGTTCCAGCAAGAATCAACCTTTTTTTATCTTTTTGTTCAATCTTTGGTAAATCTTTTTTACTCATCATAAATAAGTTGATGATTCCCAAAATCAAAATTCCTAATACAAACTGAGAAGTTGTTACCTCGGCAGTCGTATAGCCTTGATCGTATGCAATTTTTACAAATGTTGCTAACATTCCGTAGAAGCTAGCGCCCATTGCAACGAACAAAACTCCCTTCAAAATACTTTTATTTTCCATAATTTTTTACGCAAAAAAACGGCCTGATTAAATTTAAAATCAAGCCGTGCAAGTTACTTTATTTTTTCTGACTAAAAAAGTCCGTTAATTTCTCCTTCTATTTTATTGAAAATGAATCCTAAATCTTCTTTATTTTCAACAAAATCTAAATTATCCACGTCGATTACCAACACTTTTCCTTCTTTATAATTCGAAATCCACTTGTCGTATTTCTCGTTTAGACGATTCAAATAATCAATACTAATCGAATTTTCGTAATCGCGACCACGTTTCTGAATTTGCGAAACCAATGTAGGAATTGAAGCTTTAAGATAAATCAATAAATCTGGTGCTTCTACAAAACTTGTCATCAAATTAAAAACACGTAAATAGTTGTTATAATCTCTTGTAGACAATAATCCCATATCGTTCAAGTTACTCGCAAAAATATGCGCATCTTCGTAAATTGTACGA
Source organism: Empedobacter sp. UBA3475 (assembly GCF_002378465.1). Lineage (NCBI taxonomy): Bacteria > Pseudomonadati > Bacteroidota > Flavobacteriia > Flavobacteriales > Weeksellaceae > Empedobacter > Empedobacter sp. UBA3475. The sequence continues at coordinate 33,490 of NZ_DFRA01000027.1, forward strand.
TCCTGAATAATGTCTTTTCCGCTTTCTCTAATCTCTTTTACTTGATTAAAACGGCTTCCTAAGAAATAAATCTGAAGATTGAACGCCCATTTTTCCATGTCGTTGTAAAAATCATCCAAATACGGATTCATTTCTACATCTTCAAACTGAGCTGTCCAGTTGTATTGTTTTGCTAAAAGGTTTGTTAGAGTAGTTTTACCTGCTCCAATATTTCCGGCTATGGCGATATGCATTTTCCAATTATTTTAACGTTTGCAAATATACTAAAGCTTAATTTTCAAAACAAAATCTAAGCTAGCGACTCATAGAAAAATCTTTTTTTAGAAAAAAATTATTCCGATTGATTTATGAATTTTTATTCAATTATAAATTAAAAATAAATAAGGATTAGTAATTAGTTTTAATTGATTAAATAGTTTATTATTAATTATTTGTATTTAAAATAGTATAAGTGTAAATTTTATTTTCGACCAAAGTATAAAGATTTTTTTCGCTAAACGCAAAACTTTTTACATTTTCTAAATCGATAAAAGTCGTCAAATTTTGATTAACAATATTTTTTGATATTAGTTTATTGTCATTTATATAGAAAATAACATCTTTATAAAAATAAAAAGGTTGCTGATTGGTGTCAAATTCAAAATTAGATTTGAAATTTCCATAATCATCGTAAACATAAATTGTTTTCTGACCTTTTAAATACACCAAATTTTTGTACACATGTATTTTATCGATTGATTGATCATTATACTTCAAATAAATTTGTTTTGATGTCAGAATTGGTTTTTGTAACTGATAATTATAGTAAACAATTTTATTCCCGATTAAATCATAAAACCAACAAAATTGCGTGTCAACAACTTTTAATGCTGCAGGCATAAAATCGTTAGATTTAATCTTTACAATATCCTGAATAGGATTCAAATCTTCGTCTAAAATAGTGAGTTGATTAAAATTTGAATACACATAAGCTCGAAGTGGATTATTGACATCAACTGAAGTAATAATATTTTTGAGATCAATACTTTTGTTCTTTTTCGACTGAAATATTTTTTCAATTCTAGTATCTGAAATCAAATAAATCGAATTATTTAGATCAGTATCAATTGATTTGATTGTTTTATTTTCAATCAAAACTGAATCTTTTAACTCAAACTTTTGAGAAAAAACAGTGATAAATGCAGAAACAAAAATAATTGAAAAAATGGTTTTCATTTACTTGAAAATTACTTCATAACCAAATCTACAAATTGAGAGTAGGATTACCAAAATAAATATGTATCGAATAAATTTATTCCCTTTGTTGATGGCTAATTTTGCTCCAATAAACCTCCTAAAGCGTTGCAAATAGCCATTGGTAAAGCTATTTTCCAGATAATTTGCCCTTTGATTAAAAACAAACAAATCGAACCAAAATTAGTTGCTAAATTGATCAGTTTTGCATTAGTATTAGCTTTCAAAAAATCCATACCAAGAAGTGTTACGAATCCCAAAATAAAGAAAGTTCCAGTTGCAGGACCAATAAAACCATCGTAAAAACCAACTGCAATACTCACAATACAACCATTGATAATCGCAATGTGGTAAGGAATTTTACGCTCGGTTGCTTGTCCAAAATCTTTCTTGAAAATAGTGTAAATGGCTAAAACAATCAAAATGATTAACAAAACAGGCTTCATAAAATCATTATTGATAACCGTTAACAATTGTGATCCTAAAAAAGCAGAAACAAATGCGCATATAGCCATAATCGTGAAAAGTTTCCAATCTATTTTTACCTTTTTTAGATATTGTGAAGTTGCTAAAGCTGTTCCACTAAATGCTGGAATTTTTAGCGTTCCGATTACTGTTGAAACAGGTAAATTAGGTAAAAAAGCAAGTGATAATGGCGTTTGTATTAATCCACCACCACCAACAATAGAGTCGATGAAGCCAGCGCAAAAAGCTGCCATGCATAAATAGAATAAAATCTCGATTTCCAAAACTGAAAAATTTTGGCAAATGTATAAGAGAAATAATAAATAATGAAGGAATTATTAAAAATTGTAGCCACGATGAGACTCGAACTCATACTGTCAGAACCGGAATCTGATATTCTATCCATTAAATTACGCAGCCAAAAGTTTTGCAAATATAGATAAATAGACTATTTGAGTTGAATATTTTGTCTAAAATTTCGGTGTTGGGTTGCGGTAAAATAATCTCTGAAAATTTGATTGATTTCTTCATTTATTTTTGAAGCTTTAATTCCAAGTTGTGGATAAATTTCAATGATAAATTGAGTGATTTTCTCAACAGTTTCTATTCCAAATGAATGAATTTCAGTTTCGATTTCTTCTGAAATAGGAGAATTATTTGTCAATAAATTTTCTATTGTTTTAGCAAATTCAATAGTTTTCGAAGTTGATTTAATAACGAAATTATCAAAATTAGTTTGTTTTTGGTATTGAATAATCTCTAAACTTTTTTCGATAAAATGTTCTGCCATTCCAAGATAATTTACCAATAAAGTTAAATCAGCAAAAATTCGGAAAGGTATTTTTTCGACCAAATCATCACTATAAAATTCATTATAAATAAAACTATAATCTTGATGAACGATTTCATTTTCTACTTCAAAACTATGAGAAGATGTAGCAACCATTCCCATTGATTTCCAAGTTGAAATTAATTTAACTTGAGATTTATTTAAAATAAATGACAAAAACTTTGGTTCACCATTTTTATCCAATTTCTCTTTTCCATCTTCGATTATTTTCGCATTTAATGTAAAATGAGTGAGGTAAGGAGCGCCAGTTGCATAATGCCACAAACCGTTTATGATATATTTATCTCCAACTTTTTCAGCAGTTCCACCAAGCATTCCGCTTCCACCAAAACACGTTTTTTGTGATGAAAATAAATTATAAGCAATATCGGGTTTTAGATTTCGAGAAAAATAATTTGCTCCACTACAAAGAGTTATAAACCAACCTAAACTTCCGTCAATTTTAGCAACTGATTGAAGAATTTTTAATCCTTCAGAAAAATGTAAGCCAAGTCCATTGTATTGTTTCGGAACCCAAATATTCAACCAATTTTGAGTATAAATATGATCGAGAACTACTTGATTAAAGGATTCTTTATTCAATAATTCTTTTTGAATTTTGGGAATATCAAGCATTATTTTCATTCAAAATTTTTCTCCAATTAAAATATCCAGAAATCGCCACACAGAATAAAATCAACGATAAAATAGCATATAAATACAAATCTTTGTGAATCATTAATGGAATTGAAATAATGTTACTAATATTCAACAAAATCCAATTTTCGAGTTTACGTTTTGCCATTAACCACATACCAGCCCATGCAAATGCGCTTACGATTGAATCCCAAATTGGAACGTCAGAATCGGTGATATGTGTAAGTGTTAAATAAAAAATGGTAAAACTACTTAAAACAATTCCTGAGACAACTCCCCATTCTTTTTTGTTGGTTATCGTAATTTCAATTTCGTGTTTTTGTTGTCCAAATTGCCAATATAACCAACCATAAATGCTCATCACTAAATAATAAATATTAAGAGTGAACTCGGCATATAGCTTAGAATTGAACATAACGAAAAGCGATAATGTAATTCCTGCAATTCCAAATAAATAATTTTTTGGATTATTGAATCTCGCCAATACGACTTGAAAAATAGAAAATGTGACACCTAGCCATTCAAGCCAAGTTGTGTGTAAAATAATTTCCTTCATCATAATTTGTTTTGATGAGGAGATAGAAGTTATTGCTAACATCAATTCCTCCGCCAGCATTATCTGGATCAGGTATAGAACAAAATTGTTCTTGGGTATATTCTCAGCTTTTTAGCACCCCATTGAAAGGCAAAGATGAAAAGTTTTGATGAGTTTTCCTAATTAATAATCAAAAAAGCTTTCTC
>NZ_DFRA01000026.1:0-27168 GCF_002378465.1 Empedobacter sp. UBA3475
AATCAAAATGCACAACGGGTTATACTAATTTTTTTCCAAAAAAATGGAAAGACAAAAAGACAGGCTAAGATAATTGTAAAGAATAAAATGTTTTTTTATACGCTCTTTGTCAAGTTGAATTCATTTCAACTTCGCATCCTCAAAGTAAAACTCAAATCAAAAAAAACTTTATACATTTACCGAAGCACTTCTCGCGACAGAAGTGCTTCTTTTTTATTTAAAATCTGACAAAACGACACATAATGGGCATTGGCAAACTATTTGATTCAATCAGAAACAAAAAAACTAATAAGAATATGTCTGACCAAAATATACACGAAGAATTAGAGAACGAGAATCTTCAAGAAAACGTTCAAGAGAGTGATAACACTGTAGAACAACCACAAGAAGAAACTGCTGGAAAGTCAGAATTAGAAATTGTTAAGGAACAATTAGCAAAAGAAAAAGACCAATATTTACGCTTATTTGCAGAGTTTGACAACTTCAAAAAACGTACTTCGCGCGAACGCATGGACATTTTCAAGACAGCAAATAAAGAAGTTATTACGTCTTTATTGCCTGTTTTAGACGATTTTGGACGCGCTTTAAATCAAATTGAAAAGTCTGGAGACGACAGCTTACATCAAGGTGTTGAATTAATCAATAATAAATTAGTAGAAACGTTACGTGCAAAAGGTTTGAAAGAAATGGAAACTAAAGCTGGAGACGATTTCAATACTGATTTACACGAAGCAATTACTCAAATTACTGCTCCAACAGAGGATTTAAAAGGAAAAATTGTAGACGTTGTAGAAACGGGTTATTTATTAAATGATGTGGTAGTTCGCTACGCTAAAGTTGTTGTTGGATTATAATTTAGATTAAGAAAATGTCATCAAAAAGAGATTATTACGAAATATTGCAGGTCGAAAGATCTGCAACATCAGAGCATATCAAGAAAGCCTATCGTAAACTTGCCATCAAATATCACCCTGACAAAAATCCTGGTGACAAAGAGGCAGAAGATAAATTTAAAGAAGCTGCAGAAGCTTACGAAGTTTTAAGCGACGACAACAAACGTGCACGTTACGACCAATTCGGACATGCAGGAATGGGCGGAGCTGCTGGCGCAGGATTCGGCGGTGGCGGCGGAATGAATATGGAAGATATTTTCTCTCATTTCGGCGATATCTTTGGAGGCGGAGGATTCGGTGGTGGATTTGGAGGTCAATCTCGTGGTCCACGTCGAATGAAAGGTTCTGATTTGCGTATTCGCGTAAAATTGAACTTAGAAGAAATGGTTAACGGTTGCGAAAAGAAAGTAAAAGTTAAACGTTTTAAACAAGCAGATGGCGTTACATCTAAAACATGTCCATCTTGTGGCGGTTCTGGACAACAAGTTCGTGTTACCAACACATTTTTAGGACAAATGCAAACTGCTACAACTTGTGGAACATGTCAAGGAGTAGGAAAAGTTGCAGACAAAATTCCTTCGGGAGCAAATAATCAAGGATTAATCAAAGTTGAGGAAACAATCGATCTTAAAATTCCTGCTGGAGCAAGAGAAGGAATTCAATTACAAGTTCGTGGAAAAGGTAACGATGCGCCTTTTGATGGTATTCCTGGTGATTTACTTGTTTTGATTGAAGAAGAAGAACACGATACATTAAAACGTGATGGAAACAACTTACATTTTGATTTGTATGTTTCTATTCCTGATGCTGTTTTAGGTGCTTCGAAAGAAATTCCGACGGTTAACGGAAAAGTGAAAATTAAAGTTGACAAAGGAACTCAATCAGGAAAAGTATTACGTTTAAAAGGTCAAGGTTTACCAGATTTGAACGGTTACGGAAAAGGTGATTTATTTGTGCATGTTAACATTTGGACACCAACTCATTTATCGAAAGATCAAGAAGCGTATTTTGAAAAAATGAGAGACGATGATCATTTCTCACCAGAACCTTCGAAAAATGAAAAATCATTCTTTGAACGTGTGAAAGATATGTTTCAGTAATTGAAAATCAAATGATATAAAAAAATCCATCTCAAATGAGATGGATTTTTTTATATTTTAAAATCTTTTAATGACTATGCGTGTTAGCTTCCCCAGCTGAACCTTCACGATCATACGAACAACAAGAAGGTAAACTTCCGTACACTTTTTCTTCTGCACGTTTATTATCAGTATCGTGTCCAACCGCTACTACAGCGTTTTCTACATCATCCACTTTACTCTTTTTTTCATTCAATATAATATGTAAATTTTGCGTATTACTATCCCATTCAGCAGATTTTACGCCTTTTACACCATAAGCCGCTCTTTCAATACGGTCTTTACATTGTCCACAATTTCCTTTAACGTGTAAATCGTGTTTCGCATTTTTATTTTGTGCTTGTGCGCTAATTCCTAAAGTCGCAACCAAAGCAAAGGCTAATAATTTTTTCATTATTTTATATTTTTTATGATTTTTATTTTAAACTAAATCTTAATCCAGCGTAATACATTTGTCCAAAAATTGGTGCATAAACAATCGAACTATCGAAATAATTTGAACCAAAAGGATTATCTGCTCCTAAAATTACGCGATGTTGTTGATAATTCGTTACATTTTCTCCTCCAATATATACTTCAAAATGTTTTGAAAAAACACGTGTAATCTGGAAATTAATTGTCCCAAATGGATTCGAATATTCATTCAACTGATTTTCTGGCAAATTATCTGATGTATTTGGTAAACGCTGTTTTCCAATCCAATTATACGTCGCATCAAAACGCCAATTTCTTCCATTTCTTTCATGTGTTTCATATTCAAGATTTGTAAAGAAACGATGCTTCGCTTGCAATGGACGTTCTAATTTTCCGTTTTCATAATCGGTTGCTATATCATAATATTTGTATGATGCTCTAATTTTGAAATGCGTAAATGGATTATAATTAAAATCGAATTGGAACGAATTTGCATACGAATCTCCTTCTAAATTATAAAACCTAACTTGGCGCGCTGAATAATCGATATCCGTCACAATTTGATTTTCGAAATCTGTTCGATAAAAATCTGCTGTAACATCAGCATTTTTTCCAAATAATTTGAATTCTTGAGTTACGCTAAATCCATAATTCCATGCAATTTCTGGATCTAAACCATATATTTTTCCATTTCCATCGCCCAAAATATTAAATTGTCTTGAAGAAGCAAATAAATTCTGATTTTCTGCAAATATATTATTGATTCGTTTTCCACGACCAACCGATGCTTTTATTGTTGTTCCTTTTACAGGTGTATAACGTGTATGCAAACGAGGTGTTAAGAAAAATCCCATTCGATTATGATAATCTCCACGAAGCCCAGCAATCATATTGAAATTCTTCATATTATCAAACGTATATTCGAAAAATGCTCCTGCAGAATTATCAATTCGATCATAATTCGCATCAATCGGAAGCGCTACAAATTCCTTGAATTTATTATACGTAAAACTCGCTCCTGTAGAGAATTTATTTTTTGTATTGCTAATAATCGAACTGAAAATATAGTTGGAATAAAAACTTTGTTGCTCAATATCATATTGATTCAATCCAAAGTAAGAATCTTGTTTATGATAGCTAAACGCCGTTTGTAATCCCATACTTTGATAAGGCATTTCTGGAAAAACATACCCAATTTTTGACGAAACATCCACACGATTTGTATTGATTTCTGACCCCCAATAATTTGTTGTTAATTTATCACGATCTTTATCAAAATCAACTTGTCCTGCTTGTTTTGTATCATTCAAATATCTTGCAGATAAAAATCCAACCCAACCTTTTTCTAAGTTTTGATATTGCCAACGATTCATCACATTAACTTGATGTCCAAGCGGATTATCTAAAAACCCATCATCGTTCATATCATTCTTCGAAACGCGTGCATTTCCATGCATAAACAAAGAAGTACTCCATTTATCATTCAATTTTTTGTTCAAATGCACATTCCCTTCGAAGCGCGAATCTGTAGAACCATAAAGATTCACAAACAACGGAATATCATTTGAAGGTTTGATTAATTCTGTATTAATCTGCCCAGAAATACTTTCATAACCATTAATCACCGTTCCCGCACCTTTCGTCACCTGAATACTTTCTACCCAAGTTCCTGGCGTAAAACTAAGCCCAAAAGCTTGCGAAGCTCCACGAACATTTGGTATATTTTCTTCTGCAATCAAAATATAAGGAGAGGTTAAACCCAACATTTTAATTTGCTTATTTCCCATTACAGCATCCGAAAAATTGACATCAATAGAAGGATTTGTCTCGAAAGATTCAGCTAAATTACAACATGCTGCTTTCAACAATTCTTTTCCAGTCATTGTCGTCATATTGGTTGCAAACTTCGATTTTTTAAGCGAACTACTTGTATCACGAACCACAACTTCATTCAACGAAGTATCCCCAAAATGATCTTTTACATTGATGGTGATATTCTGAAATTCGTCTTTTAATTCCTTAAAAGTTGTTGTTTCATTGTCATAAAAAACACCTAAAATTGAGGTTGGTTGATAATTTTCGATCTCAAAGTTTCCTTTTTCATCTGTAATAACAGTAATATCTGACGATTGCCAAAACACTTCTGCTCCAACGATTGGTTGTTGATTTTGATCTGTAATTTTTCCTTTTAAAGTAGATTGTGCGTAAGAAAACGCAGCACTTAGTATAAATACTGAAGTGAATATTTTTTTCATTTTTACGATTTAAGGCTCAATGCCTATTTATTATTGTGTACTTGTTGATTAGATTTTCATCAAATACTTTAATATTTAGATAATAGCGTATTGTTTTCTGATTAATTTAATCAAAAAATAAACGGGTATTACCCTTCGTAAAATGTTAACTGAGAATTGAGTATATAATTTGGCGGTGCATTTGACGCAACATAAAAATCAAGGAAACTAGATTGATTGCTCACCTCTTCATCTTGAATCGGAATTCTAATTTGAAGAATTTCAGAAACTATAAAACTAATCGGAATAAGTTTTTGAATTTTGACAGTTTGCTTTTCTACAAACTTATCCGAATATGAAATATCCTTACAGCAATCATCTTTTTTAGATTTATTGTTTTCCGGTAATTCGCAATGTTTTTTTTCTGTTTTTGGAGGACAACACGAAGTAGAAACTCCCATTTCGTGCGAATTATTATCCAAATGATTCAACTTCACTTGCTCCACCACTCCTTGACAAAAATGCATAGAAAATGCGTAGCTAAGATTTGAAAAAATCAAAACCACCGACAAAACATACTTTATGTAATGTTGCATTTTCATGTTGGACAAAAATAAACAAAAAATTCAAATCAAAACAAACTGAAATTTATATCATTTTCAAAGTTTCTTATAGAATTTTCAGTTTTCATCACTTTATCTTCTTGCCTGTTTGTTCGTCGGAATATTAATAATCCCAGAACCATTTACCAACGATTTATCGTTTTCGTTAACAATTTTCAAAACAACTTCAAAATTTTGCCAATCTATCCCTTGCAAAGTCACTAAACCTGTTGCTTTATCAATCGATTTTATTTTAAATCCTTTATCAGGAAAATCTTGTCCATCGACAATTGGATCAAAATCCAACCCAACTTCTGGCTCAACTTTAAAAGCAGAATCTTGCACAAATTTGTATCGATCTTTAAAACTTTGCGTCAACAATTCATTTTGCTTGATATACTCATCTTCGTTTATTTTAACAATTGTATCCATGATATAATCAACATAATTATTCATAAAATCAAGCGCAACATTATAATTAACATCCGATTCTTTAACCGAATCTTTCACTTCACTTTCAATTTTATTTTCTGTTGATGAACTAGATGAATTATTAGAATTACAACTTGTAACAAAACTTAATAATAGAATAGGAAGAATAAACTTTTTCATAAGGTTATCATTTTTTAATGATTTAAAAGTATGTTTTTTTTGATTGAAATTGAAATAACTCGAATAGTAAAATCAATCATTTTGTTAATAATCTTCTCAAAAAATAGAATAAGCGATTAAAGCCTTACGATTTTATCAAAATATACCTCAATAGTCATCAAAAATCACTAAAATTGCACTTTAAATAAGAACACACAATTAATTATGTCAGAAGATATTTTCAAGAAAGTAGTTTCTCATGCGAAAGAATATGGTTTCATTTTTCAATCGAGTGAGATTTATGATGGATTATCAGCCGTTTACGATTATGGTCAAAACGGAGCTGAGCTAAAAAATAACATCAAACAATATTGGTGGAAAGCAATGGTACAAATGCACGAAAACATTGTCGGCATTGATTCTGCTATTTTTATGCACCCTACTACTTGGAAAGCTTCGGGCCACGTTGACGCGTTTAATGATCCTTTGATTGATAACAAAGATTCTAAAAAACGTTACCGTGCCGATGTTTTAATTGAAGATCATTGTGCAAAAATTGAAGGTAAAATAGAGAAAGAAGTTGCGAAAGCTGCAAAACGTTTCGGTGATGCTTTTGATAAAGATCAATTTGTTGCGACAAATCCTCGTGTTGTAGAATATCAAAATCAAATCAATACAATTTTAGCGCGCATGGGAAAATCTTTGGAAAACGAAGATTTAGACGATATAAAAGCTTTGATTGAAGAATTAGAAATTGCTGATCCTGTAACTGGTTCTAAAAATTGGACAGAAGTTCGTCAATTCAACTTGATGTTCGGAACAAAATTAGGAGCAACAGCAGATCAAGCAATGGATTTATATTTACGCCCAGAAACGGCTCAAGGTATTTTCTTAAATTACTTGAACGTACAAAAATCTGGACGTATGAAATTACCTTTCGGAATTGCTCAGATTGGTAAAGCTTTCCGTAATGAGATTGTTGCACGTCAATTTATTTTCCGTCAACGTGAGTTTGAACAAATGGAAATGCAATTTTTCGTAAAACCAGGAACTGAATTAGAATGGTACGAAAAATGGAAAGAAACACGTTTACGTTGGCATCAAACTTTAGGTTTAGGAAATGAAAATTATCGTTTCCACGACCACGAAAAATTAGCGCACTATGCAAATGCTGCTGCTGATATTGAGTTTAAATTCCCATTCGGATTCAAAGAATTAGAAGGAATTCACTCACGTACAGATTTCGATTTGAAAGCACACGAACAACATTCAGGTAAAAAAATTCAATATTTCGATAACGAAACAAACGAATCATACACACCTTATGTTGTAGAAACTTCTGTAGGTTTGGATCGTATGTTCTTAGCAGTTTTCTCAAATTCATTGAAAGAAGAAGTTTTAGAAGATGGATCAGAACGTGTTGTATTATCTTTACCAGCTGCATTAGCGCCAATTAAAGCTGCTGTTTTACCATTGGTAAAGAAAGATGGTTTACCAGAATTAGCGAAAGAAATTTTGAAGAAATTACGTTTAGATTACAACGTAATGTACGAAGAAAAAGATACTATCGGTAAACGTTACCGTCGTATGGATGCGATTGGAACACCTTTCTGTATCACTGTTGACCACGATTCATTAAACGATAATTCTGTTACTTTACGTTACCGTGATACAATGGAGCAAAAACGTGTTAATATTAATGAGTTAGCTCAAATTATCGACAAAGAAGTCAACATGAAATATCTTTTTGAACAATTATAAAAAGAATATCTTCTCAATACAATAATACTAAAGCTCAGAAATTTCTGAGCTTTTTTTATTTTTATTAAAATTTTTAACAATTTGGCAAAGCTTTTGATTTTAATTTAGATATATTAATCTAAAAAATACAAATTATGGGCTTTATTATTAATCTTTTGGTATCAGCATTAGTTGTTTTCGGACTTGCTAACATTTTACCTGGAGTATCTGTAAAAGGATATGGTTCTGCGATTATTGTTGCACTTGTTATTGGACTTTTAAATGCTGTTGTAAAACCAGTTTTAAACTTTATTAGTTTACCTGTAACAATCTTAACATTAGGATTATTTTCTTTTGTGATTACAGCAATCATTATCTTATTAGCAAGTGCAATTATGGGAGATAGTTTCCATGTGGACGGATTCTGGTATGCATTATTATTTGGTATTGTTTTAGCAATTGTCAATTCTTTAGTTGGAGGAATGATGGGAGACTAATTTATACAGATTATTACATATAAAAAGCTGTCCAAAATTGGACAGCTTTTGTATTTTATAAAAGTTTTATTGAGGATAAAATTTTATTTGCTCAAAAATATAGTTATCATGTTTTTTAAGAAGATCAACCAATTGTTTCAATTCGGACTCTTCCCATTTATTCTGAAACATCTCATCATGAATTAACACAACTATATTATTATTTGTAAAGGTTTTATTCGATTCTAATTGATTAACAATTTGTTTATAAATCGTTTGAACAGATTGCACCGGTGTTCCATCTTTTCCATGATGCGTCCATTCCAAATCCCAACCAATAACTTTATAACCCAACTTTGCTAAACCATCAGCCGTTTGTACACCAGAAGCTCCATCATTCTTCGATTTTCCGTCCAATCTCCACATGTTTCTTCCTGGTAAACGAACAATTTTATCTTGTAATTTTAGTATCGATTGGTTTTTCAAAATATCCTCAACCGACGTTTGCTCGTTACTATAAAACTTTTTGTATTGATCATTCGCATGCGTCCAACTATGATTACATTCTTCGATGTACGGATTATCTTCGTAATATTTAAAATAATTCGTCATTGTTTTATTTTTCTCCACATGTTCTCCAACAAGAAAAACAGTCACTTTTAACTTCTCATTTTTGAAAACCTCATCAATATTTTCACTTCCATTCAAAGGCCCATCATCAAAAGTTAAATAGATATATTTCTTCACAAAATCACTCGCTTTCTGTGCAAACGAACTTGTCGAGAAGATTAATAAAAAGACACTCAAAAGTGTCATTATTCTTTTATTCCATATCATTTAAGTTAATTTTTAATGAATTAAATGTATGAAAGAAATTCTATTTTTTATATTTTTCTAATGCTCTTTCTAATCGTGTTTTGATTCTTTTTTTCACTAATCTTGGAGCAAGAATTTCTATTTCTTCTCCAAATCCTAAAAGTTCTCGTTCCAACTCAAAATTATGTACAACTTCTATCGAAAATAAAGTTCCTTCGTCCGTCACTTCCAACACTTTTTGCGTCGCATGAATTGGTTTTGTCACCACATAAGGCGCTAATTTTTTATTCACACGAAAAACAACACGCTGCTCTCTTTCTTTCACACTTTTCGTTACACCAATCGCATTGTTATAATACGTATCAAAATTAATTTCTTGCTCATCGACAAAAGGTTCATTTGCCAATTCATAAAACTCAACAATTCTATCCAAAGCCAACGTATACAAATTTTTATCTTTTCTCGATTTAGCTAATAAAAACCAGCGATTACGGTATTCTTTCAACAAATACGGATAATAAACTTGTTGTTTTGGCTCTTTACTTTTTGAGGTAAAAGATTGATACGAAATCAGCAAAGGTTGTTTCTTTACAATTGCTTGATACAACCGGTTCAAATGTTCTAAACCTTTTAATAATGGATTTTCTTCGAACTGAATATAATTTGGTTGTTGATGAGTTTGCTTGGATAAATTATTTTCGAGACGAGTAATAATCTCGTTCATATCATCAAAATAATTAAACCCATTCAATTGTTTCATCACCGAAATCACTTCTTTCATTTTATCTAAATCTGCAGACGAAACAGGCGAATTATGGATCGAATAATCATGATCTTTATATTCATAAAACTTTTTTTCTCGAACAACAATTGGCGCATTATAACCCAATTTATCACTTCGCATCACCTGAATGTCGCCCTGAATTGTACGTTTCGAAACGCCAGAAGTTATTCCTTCGTATTCATACAAAGCTTCCGAAACTTTTTCTATTAAATCTTCTAATCTCCATTTTCTGAAATGATTTTGAAGACATTTATCGATCGTTTGATAACGTATTAATGCAATTTTATTGGTTGCCATGGTTGATTTCTTTCTTCAATACTACAAATTTCAAATCAAAGTACGCAATCTATTTGCGTAGAAATTTTCACTTCAACTTTTATTCAAAATATTTTCAATATAAAATCCTCTATTCATCATCATTTACAAATTATTTCGAAAAAATATTTTATTGCGCAATTCATTCGCACACTTCTACTCCAACTTTGTCAAAGGTTTAACAACCAAACGATTTTAATTGTTCCTTAACAAATGTTTCAGTATAGCATTGTAGTAGAAAATGCTTCATCACTTCTATTCTGAATAATTAAAACAAACGCGCAGAAGGTTCGACTCCTTCACTTATTTAATAAATGAGTATTGGTTTAACGCACTAGAATTCGGCTCTAGTAACAGACTTTTAATCTGTATTTATCGCCTGAAAAAGGCACCATTAGAAACAAAAAAGCTAAAAAGTTTTCTTTTCGAATAAAGAATTTATTTCGTTGAAATGAATTTGAAATAAGATCAAAAACTTGCTCAAAACCTGAATTTGAAACTTTAGTTGATGATTGATTTCAAAAGTTTAAAAATAAAAAATCAAGTCAAAATGATTTGAAAAAAGTTAAAAGTAAGAAATCAAAAGAAGCTGCTCAAACTTCAAATTCCGTTTTAAAAAAGGAAAATGATTTAGCTTTTTTATTAGAAAATTTAAAAAAAAGATTCTTCGATAAACTCAGAATGACAATAATTCGTCAATTCGAGTAATTTTTCGAAATGAAAATAAAGAAAAATTGTATCGAGAATAGAATTAAAAAATAGTCATCCTGAACTCGTTTCAGTATCTCATAATAAAGATTCTTCGACAGGCTCAGAATGACAAAAAAAATAGTAAAAACCTATAAAAAATAATAAAATGAAAAAATTAGCAATTAACAACCAAGAAATTGGAATCTATATCAAAAATAACGAAGTAGATAAAATTTACTCAAAAGGAAATTATTGGATTTTCTTTAATAAAAACATCGAAAAATTAAACATCAACGAAATAATTGATGAAAAATTCCACGCAATGATTTTGGAAAATGAAACATTAAAAAATATGGTAGATTTTATCGAAGTATTACATAACGAAGTGTTGATTATTTACAAAAACAATCAAATCTATGATTCTTTTTACAATAAAAACGTGATGATTTGGAAAAATTCGACTCAATTAAAAGCTATAAAATTTGACTTGAATTCTACTGACGAAATTAAGAATTTAACAAAAAGAGAAATTGATATTTTGAGAAAAGCTGGTGCAATTCGTATCATTTCTGTTGCGCCATATTTCGAAGGAATTTTATTTAAAGACAATGAATTTGATTCGGTTTTAAAAGCTGGTGAATACCTATTTTACAACAACGAAGTTAAAATCTCGATGGTATCTTTTGATATGCGTCCGCAAACAATTGAAATTTCGGGACAAGAAATTTTGACGAAAGATAAAGCGCAATTACGAATCAATTTTATGGTAAATTATCAAATTACTGATTTGTTAAACGCTTATCAATCGAACAAAGATTTCGAAAAAATGATTTATCAAGCGATTCAATTAGGTTTGAGAGAATTTATTGGAAACATGAATTTTGATGATTTGATGTCAGATAAAAATTCGGTAACGAATTATATCATTCAAAAATATCAAGCTGAATTCCAAGAAATTGGTCTAAAATTGATTGACGCAGGTATGAAAGACATTATTCTTCCTGGAGAAATAAGAGAAATTATGAACCGTGTTTTGATTGCCGAAAAAACGGCTCAAGCTAATTCGATTACGCGTCGTGAGGAAACTGCTTCAACAAGAAGCTTGTTGAATACAGCAAAATTAATGGAAGAAAACGAAACATTATGGAAATTGAAAGAGATGGAATACATCGAAAAAATTGCTGATAAAGTAGGAGAAATCTCAATTTCTGGTGGGTCGAATGTATTAAATGAACTAAAAACAATGTTTACAAAATAATATTCTAACCAAATTATATGAAAACAACCGAACAACAAAACAAACCAATTAATGGAATTGATTTGATTGCCTTGGGTTATCCTGAGAATGAAATTTTAGGAATTGCCTTAAAAATTAACCGAAAAAGAAATGGTTATACAAAAGCCGAAATGCTTGATAAATATGCGCAAGTTTTGTCTTCGCCACAAGATTTCTTAGAAGATAAAATTTTCAAAACGCTTGCAAATGGTTTTATCAATGGAATTCATTTACCTCAACAAGATGAAAACTTAATTGAATTGAATGAAAATCCGAACGATTTCAACATTTATGGTGCAAAAAATATTGAAGATGGTGCTTTAGAACAAATGAAAGTAGCCATGAAACTTCCTGTAACAGTTGCCGGCGCAATAATGCCAGATGCTCATCAAGGTTATGGTTTACCGATTGGCGGAGTTTTAGCAACAAAAAATGCAATTATTCCTTATGGTGTCGGCGTTGATATTGGATGTAGAATGGCTTTATCGATTTATGATTTACCTGCTTCTTATTATTTTAAGCATCATGATTCTTTAAAAAAAACTTTAATAAAAAACACAAAGTTTGGTGCAGGACATGGTTTTCATGGTCAATACAAAGCCGAACATCAGATTTTGGATGATGCAAAATTCGAAACAAATTCATTTATTCAAAATTTAAAAGATAAAGCGTGGTCGCAATTGGGTTCTTCTGGAGGAGGAAATCATTTTGTAGAATTTGGTCTGATTGATTTCAAAGAAGATGATAAGAAACTGAACATCAAAAAAGGTTCGTATTTAGCGTTATTAACGCATTCTGGATCGAGAGGTTTCGGTGCTACAATCGCTGGACATTATACAAAAATTGCAAAAGAAATTTGTAAACTTCCTTATAAAGCACAAAATTTAGCTTATTTGGATTTGGATTCTGCAGAAGGTCAAGAATATTGGATTACGATGAATTTGGCTGGTGAATATGCTTCGGCTTGTCACGAAATTATTCATCAAAAAATTAAAAAATCTATCGGTGCAGAAGTTTTAGCTAAAGTAGAAAATCATCATAATTTTGCTTGGAAAGAAATTTACAATGGCGAAGAAGTAATTGTTCATCGAAAAGGTGCAACACCAGCTTCTAAAGATGTGATGGGAATTATTCCAGGTTCAATGACTGCGCCAGGATTTTTGGTTCGCGGAAAAGGTGAAGAAAATTCTATTCATTCGGCTTCTCATGGTGCTGGTCGAAAGATGAGCCGAACACAAGCAATTAAATCATTATCACAAAACAAGATAAACGATTATTTGAATGATTTTGGAATTACACTAATTGGAGGCGGAAAAGATGAAGCGCCGATGGCGTATAAAGATATTCACGAAGTAATGGCTGCACAACAAGATCTGGTTGATGTTGTGGCTACTTTTACACCTAAAATGGTCAGAATGGCAGATGACGGATCGAGAGAAGATTAAAAAAATGCCTGAACAAATGTTCAGGCATTTTATATTTTATTGATTAAATCCAATCTTTTGGATGTTTCAAAACATCGACTAATTTATATTCTTCCGAACCTTCTTCTGGTTGGTGATTATAGTGCCATTGTACATGTTTTGGCAAACTCATCAAAATAGATTCTATTCGTCCATTTGTTTTCAAACCAAATAAAGTTCCTCTATCATGAATTAGATTAAATTCCACATAACGACCTCTTCTAATTTCTTGCCATTCCTTTTGTTCATCAGAAAATTCATCATTTTTGTGCTTTTCAACTATCGGAATATACGCTTCTAAAAATGAGTTTCCTACTTCCGTTACAAAATCATACCATTGTTCAACTGTTTTTTCTGAAGTTGGTTTCAAGTAATCAAAAAACAAACCTCCTATTCCACGGGCTTCTTCACGATGAGTATTCCAAAAATATTTATCACATTCCTCTTTATACTTCGGATAAAAAGCCACATCATGCGCATCACAACTTTTTTTACAGATTGTATGCCAATGCATCACATCTTCTTCATCCAAATAATACGGTGTTAAATCTTGACCTCCTCCAAACCATTGATCGACAATATTTCCATCTTTATCATACATTTCGAAATATCTCCAATTCGCATGAGTCGTCGGAATATGTGGACTTGTTGGATGAATAACCAAACTCAATCCACAAGCAAAAAATTTACCTGACGAAACATTTAACGCTTTTTGCATTGTTTCTGGTAATTCTCCATAAACTTTTGAAATATTAACGCCAGCTTTCTCAAAAACAGCTCCGTCAGTTAAAACACATGAAAGACCTCCGCCGCCTTCTTCGCGTTCCCAACTATCTCTTAAAAATTTAGCTTTACCATCAACTTGTTCAAGTTTAGTAATAATTTTATTTTGTAAGTCTTGTATATATTGAAAAAATTGATCTTTCATCATAAATATTTTTGCAAATATAGAATGATTGATAACGATTAGAAAGAAGATTAATAATTAACTTCTCACAAATGCATATTGAAATGGAACTTTTATAGTGGTTTTTATAAATTTCCCTTCATTATTCTTTGCTGGAATAATTTTATATTTACCTCCTTTAATTCTCTCATTTAATCTAAATAAAGACTTTTCTAAGATATCTTTCGTATCCTCACTTCCTTCAAAATCAGAAATAGAAATTACACCATTTTCATCAAAAGTAAAATTGAATTCAGCTTTAAGAAGATAATTTGTAATTAAGTTTCTCGACCTTAATTCCGTACTTACCATTTTATAAAAATCTTTTCTAAAATTTTGTTTAAAACATTTATTCAACTCCTCATTTCCCTTCTGTTCAACTTTTTTACAACTTAGATATATCAAAGGAGTTTTTATAGACTCTTGTGAAAACAACATTATGCTAATACAAACAAAAAATACAAATAAATATTTCTTCATATTCTTAAAATTAATTCATATTATTTAAAACAACTATTATTAATAACTATTTATAATGTAATTTTAATAAATTATATTTATCAAGATAGAAATTATCAAAACCTATGTTTAAAATCATATTTTACTTATAATTAATATTTTAAACAATTAGAACCATTTAAACGACTTAGTTTTGCATCAAACCAACAGTTGATTAAAAAAGTTATTAACAATATTATTCACAAAAGAAATCTTTCTATACCTTTGCAGAAGAAATTTTATAAAAAATATAAATGTCACAAAACGGAATTCCATCGGTTAATTTAGCAGACTTTTTATCTGATGATCCTGCAAGAAAACAAAAATTTGTCAACGAAATTGGTAAAGCATACGAAGAAATAGGATTCGTTGCTTTGAAAGGACATTTTTTATCTGACGAATTAGTTGAAAATTTATATAAAAGCGTTCGCGAATTTTACGCTTTACCTACAGAAACAAAACAAAGTTATGTAGTTGAAGGAATTGGTGGTCAACGCGGTTATACAGCTTTCGGTAACGAACATGCAAAAGGTAGAACCGTTGGTGACTTGAAAGAATTTTGGCATTTTGGACAGTATTTATCTGAAGAAGATAAAGCGAAATACAACTATCCAGAAAATGTTGATGTAAATGAAGTTCCAGGTTTTAACACTTATGGTGAAGAAACATACAAACAATTAGAAAAAACAGGAGTTTACGTTTTACGTGCTTTGGCTTTATTCTTAGGTTTAGACGAGTTTTACTTTGATGATAAAGTAAAAAACGGAAACTCTATTTTGAGAGCAATTCACTATCCTCCTATCACAGAAGAGCCTAAAGATGCAGTTCGTGCTGGTGCCCACGGTGATATTAACCTGATTACATTGTTAATGGGAGCGCAAGGTCGTGGATTACAAGTGCAACGTCACGATGGAACTTGGGTTGATGCTATTGCTGCTGACGACGAATTGGTGATTAATGTTGGTGATATGTTATCTCGTCACACAAACAACAGATTAAAATCAACAATTCACCAAGTGGTTAATCCAGAGAAAGAATTATGGGGAACATCTCGTTTTTCTATTCCATTCTTTATGCATCCAGTTTCTGAAATGGATTTATCTGTTTTAGAAGATTGTGTAACAGAAGAAAATCCAAAACAATTTGAAGATATTACAGCTGGAGATTTCTTGACTCAGCGTTTAAGAGAAATTGGTTTAATTAAATAAGCCATATTTAATCTATTATTTCATAAAAAAGAGAGTTGATTTTGTCAACTCTCTTTTCATTTACATGCCTCTTACATACATGTTGTAGTTAAAAATATCCAAACACAACAAAGTGTATTTATAATCATTTTTATTGATATTCACTTCCAAAACTGGATCCGAATTATAAAATCTAATTTTTAGATTATCATTCTTATCCAATAATAAATAAATAGAGGAAATCGTTGGACGAATATCATTCATCCAATTTTTTAAAGATTCTTTTGAATCTTTAATCAACTCAAATTTTTGAAAATATTCGTGAAAAAAATTCTCTAAACGTTGCACTTGTGTCAAACGATCCAATTCACGATATAAATCGATAAAAACGCATAATTTTTCGCGCTTTGGACAAACACATGGATATGGATGTTCTCCATTATAAAGCCATCTTTGCCACTTTTTACAAGACGTTTGTTCTATTGCTTTCTCAAATTCATCTTCGTATTTTAAAAGCCACCAATTCATACGGCAAATCCGTAAATTGCCTTTTGATAACTGCAAAAGCTCGTCTATATAAGCGCTAACGTTTAACATCAATTAAAAATTTGAGTCTTGCTAATTTACAACTTTTCTGATTGAATTTTAATGTTTTAATAATAATTTTTCAAATTTTAGAATCTTAAATTGCTCATCAAACAAAACGTTATAAAAGAACATTTTTTCCTTCATCGTTTTATTTTTCATTTGCACATTTCGAACTGGAATTAAGACGTTAAATTGAAATTCTCTATCCTTCTCAAAATGATTAACAGCCGCATAATAAATCAAATTGTACCACGAATCGATTGGTGCATAAATCCCATAAAAGTCAGGATATAACGCATCTGCTTCATCTTTGTAAACATTGGTAATCGAATAATTATCAATCTCAAATTTCGAAACGCATTTATAGGTTGTTAATTTAGAACAAATTGAAGTGTCTTGTAGATATTTCGCCGAATCTAATTTCAGCCCAAATTCGTCCATTTTATAATCTTCAAACTTATTAATCGTAGGATCTACCACAATTTTTTTGTTCGGAAATTCTAAACTTTGTTTTTGGATATCTTGTAAAATAGTATCGTAAATTTTTGTTCGAATTTGATTTGGGTTAACATTTTGCGCATCAACAAATAACGCAATATGTAAGGAAAAAACCAATAAAAAAAGTCTCATTTTGGCGTTTTGGTTTAAAATTTGTTTAAATTTATGAAGTCTTTACGATTCAAAAATCAAATTTAGTTGAAAAGATTTCAAATCTTATCATTTCATCATATTTTCGTAAACAAATAGTTAAAAAGGTGTTAAAGTACGCTTTCATACAATTACACTTTAACTATTATTGTTTATTTTTAACAAATTAATACAAAGTTTAATATCCGACAACAAACGTTTATTATAAATATTCTCTATAACTATTATAAATAAAATCTTTTACAATTTTTCCAAACAAGACATAAAAGTTAGACATTTGCAGTGTCAAATAATTTATTCATAGATAGTAAGACAAAGAGTAACAACGAGTATAACGAAATTGATTTATGAAGTTTGGAATTACTCGCACTCTTTTTACTTTTTAGAGTTTTTTATAGTAGTTTAGGTTGGTTAGTAATCCGTTCACTTTGAACGGATTATTTTTTTATAGCTTATCAATAAAAGCTTTCAACAAATTATATACTTTTTCAGAGGAACTCAAATCCAAACTTTCAGCTGTATCATTGGGATCATGATAAAAACCTTTTCCTCCTAATGTGTAAATAAAAAACGACGGAACACCTTTCAAATAAAACGGACAATGATCGGAATTACACGATTCTCCTCGAATTTTAACTTCTTTTAGGTATTTATTTGTTTGATTGAATTCAACTAATTTTTCAAATTGATTTTTAAAAACTTTACCATTCACAACTTGAATTCCTTGATCGCCCGCTCCCATAATATCTAAATTGACTAAAAATTTGATTTGATTCAATGGAAAAAGAGGATGATTAACATAATAATCTGCGCCTAAAATCCCCGCTTCTTCACCTGCAAAAGCCATAAAAACTGTTCTATAATTAGGCTGATGTTTTGAATAATACTTCATCAGCGCCATCATCATTGCAGTTCCGCTCGCATTATCACTCGCTCCAGGAAAAATAGTTTGTCCAACTTTCCCTAAATGATCATAATGAGCAGAAATCACAATTACGCTATCATTGTTCTTTCCGTCAATGTAACCAATTATATTATTTGCTTCGAATGAATTATTTAACTCTGAATCAATAGAATAATCGTTTATTTTTAAATTTTTAGAATAAAATTTATCCGAAATAATAAATTCTGAAATAGAAGATTGTCGTTGACTAAGACTTGAAGTCAATTTATCTGATGTAAATCTAAAAATCGCTCGATTTTTATTTTCATTTTTCTCATAAATATTCGCCCATTGTTTGTAATATTTCTGAATAGAATCTACAGAAGTCACTAAAGGCGGCAAAATAATATGTTTTCCTTTTTGCGATTCATCATCTTTCACAATAAAATCCCTCGTTTTATCTTTCGACTGAAAAGATTCCACATAGGCTTTTGTGTCAAAAATATAAAAAGGTGAATTGGTTTTCGAAATTGATTTAGAAATTGGTTTTACAATAAAATCAATTCCATATTTTAATTCTTTTCCATTAATTTTCAGTTTTGCATCTTTGATAATATTAATCGGAAAAGTAAATGTTTGATTATAACGATTAGAAAAAGACTTCAATCCATTTTTTTGAAATTCGTTTTGTAAATAAATTCCAGCATTTGTCATTCCATTTTCTACATAACCTCTGCCAGCAAACGAATTTGACGTAAGCGAATCTAAAATTGATTTAAAATATTTTTGATCAAAGGTTTGCGCATTTCCGATTGTAATTACAAAACACGAAATCAAACCAAATAATATCATTTTATTCTTCAGCATTTTAATCATTTTATTCTTCAAAAAATATTCTATTCTAAGATAATTATCATTTTAACAAAAAAAATCAATTATCTATATTAAGTCAATAACAAATTTAAAAAATCTTTAAAAAGTAAATCAAATTAATACTACTATAAATTTTATATCTTGCATTATTAAGTTATCATAATAAAAACAACAAATCACAAATTAAATGAAAGAAGTCGTAATAGTTTCAGCTGTTCGTACAGCAATGGGATCTTTTTTGGGAAGTTTATCTAACGTTCCAGCTACAGATTTAGGCGCAACAGCTATTAAAGGAGCTTTAGATAAAATCAACTTAGATGGATCTTTGGTTGATGAAGTATATATGGGAAATGTATTGCAAGCTGGTGAAGGACAAGCACCTGCTAAGCAAGCAATGATAAAAGCAGGTTTACCAAATACAATTCCTGCAACAACGGTAAACAAAGTTTGTGCCTCTGGTATGAAAGCTGTAATGTTTGCTACACAAGCAATTCGTTTAGGTGACGCAGATGTTGTAGTTGCTGGAGGAATGGAAAACATGTCGATGGTTCCTTTCTATTCACCAAATGCAAGAACTGGAAATAAATACGGAAATACTGTTTTGTTAGATGGAATTGTGAACGATGGTTTACAAGATTACTACAGCAAAGAAATGATGGGACTTTTCGGAGATACTTGTGCAACTGAGTTCAATATTTCTCGTGAAGAGCAAGATGAGTTTGCAATTAATTCTTACAAAAAATCTGCTGCTGCTTGGGCTGCTGGAAAATTTGACAACGAAGTTGTTCCTGTAGAAATTCCTCAACGCAAAGGAGAACCAGTTATTTTTAAAGAAGACGAAGAATATAAAAATGTAAACTTTGATAAAGTTCCAGGTTTGCGCGCTGTTTTCTCTAAAGACGGAACTGTAACTGCTGCAAATGCTTCTACAATTAATGATGGAGCTTCTGCTTTAGTATTAATGTCTTTAGATAAAGCAAACGAATTAGGATTAAAACCTCTTGCAAAAGTTATTGCTTATGCTGATGCTTCTCAAGAACCTTCAAAATTTACAACTGCACCAGCTAAAGCGGTTGAAAAATTATTGAAAAAAGCAAATATGACAGCTGCTGATGTTGATTTCTGGGAATTTAACGAAGCGTTTTCAGTTGTTGGAATTGCAAATACTAAATTATTAAACCTTGATGCTTCTAAAGTCAATGTAAATGGTGGTGCGGTTTCTATTGGTCATCCACTTGGAAATTCTGGATCAAGAATTTTGGTTACATTATTAAATGTTTTAGAGCAAAACGGAGGAAAAATTGGTGGTGCAGCTATCTGTAATGGTGGCGGTGGAGCATCTGCAATGATTATCGAAAAAATCTAATTTTAGATCAAATACACGATGAAAGCGTCTAATCTGTAGACGCTTTTTTATCTTTTGAAATTAAAATACTTGTAAAAAATCTGAAAAACATTCGACATTTATTATAATTGGCTTAAAAACCTTTTCTATATTTGTTGGATTGAACAAACACTTTTGTATGGAATATTTAGAATTTGAACAACCTATCAAAGATTTAGAAGAACAGTTACAAAGCTGTCAAATCGTCGGCGAAGGAAGCGGTGTTAACATCAAACAGGCTTGCGTTGAAATTGAAATTGCAATTGAAAATAAAAAGAAGGAAATCTATGGTAATTTAACGCCATGGCAACGTGTACAATTGTCTCGTCATCCTTCTCGCCCTTATACTTTAGACTACGCTTACGCGATCACAGATAACACGTTTATCGAAATTCACGGAGATAGAACTTTTGCTGATGATAAAGCAATGGTTGGTGGTATGGGAAAAATCAATGGTCAAACTTTTATGATTATTGGTCAACAAAAAGGAAAAAATACCAAAGAAAGACAATATCGTCGTTTCGGAATGTCTAATCCAGATGGTTACCGCAAAGCTTTACGTTTGATGAAGTTAGCAGAAAAGTTTAATATTCCTGTCTTGACTTTAGTCGACACTCCTGGTGCATATCCTGGTTTAGAAGCTGAAGAAAGAGGTCAAGGTGAAGCTATCGCTAAAAACATCTACGAAATGTTGAAACTTACAGTTCCTATCATTACAATTGTAATTGGTGAAGGAGCTTCAGGTGGAGCATTAGGAATTGGAGTTGGGAACAAAGTTTTCATGTTAGAAAACACTTGGTATTCTGTAATTTCACCAGAAAACTGTTCTACAATTTTATGGAGAAGTTGGGATTACAAAGAGCAAGCTGCTTCGCAAATGAAATTAACTGGTCCTGATATGTTAGAATTAGGATTAATTGAAGACATCATTCAAGAACCGCTTGGTGGAGCACACTACAAACCAGAAGTTGCGTACACAAACTTGAAAAATAAAGTTTTAGACACTTACAACGAATTGAAAAAACTTTCTCCAAAAGAATTACAACAACAACGTCAAGAACGTTACATCAAATTCGGAGAATTTTCAGGATAAAATATTGTTTTACAATAATACTTATTGTAGAATATACAATTTTAAAACGAGATATAAAATTAGTTATATCTCGTTTTTTTATTTAATTTTGAAACTCTTATGGAACAAGCAAATTATAATCCCGAAATACCAGCTAACAAGCACAATGTCATTGGTTTAGAGAAAGGTAAACTTCCTCCACAAGCTGTTGATTTAGAGCAAGCTGTACTTGGTGCGATGATGATTGATAAAAAAGGGTTGGATGAAGTCATTGACATTCTTACACCGCAAGTTTTTTATCGTCCAGAGCATCAAGCGATTTATGCTGTCATTCAAAAATTATTTAACGATTCAGAACCTATTGATTTATTAACGGTTTCGAATGAGTTGAAAAGTGAAGGCAAATTAGATCGTGTTGGCGGTGATTATTATTTGATTCAATTAACGCAAAAAGTTTCTTCTTCTGCACACGTGGAGTATTATGCTCGTGTCATTCAAGAAAAATATATTCTTCGTCGTTTAATTGAAATTTCGAATCAAGTCATTGAAAAATCATACGATGATACTGCCGATGTATTTGATTTACTGGATTATTCTGAATCGAAATTATTCGAAATTACAGAAGGTGGAATCAAGCGTAGTTATTCGGAAGCAAGAGATTTAGTTACAGAAGCGATTGACAAAATTAAAGCCCAATCTACCAAAGAAGGAATGTCTGGTTTATCTTCTGGATTTACAGAAATTGATAAAATTACTTCGGGTTGGCAAGAATCGGATTTGATTATCTTAGCCGCTCGTCCTGGTATGGGGAAAACCGCTTTTATCCTTTCGATGGCGAAAAATATGACGGTGGACAAAAATATTCCAGTTGCTGTTTTTTCATTAGAGATGTCTTCTGTTCAGTTGATTACGCGTATGATTTCGGGTGAAACTGGAATTTCGGGTGAAAAATTGCGTAAAGCAAAATTAGCCGATCACGAATGGAAACAATTATATACAAAAGTAAAAGGTCTTGAAAATGCACCGCTTTACATTGACGATACGCCTGCCCTTTCTATCTTCGATTTAAGAGCAAAAGCGCGTCGTTTGGTTTCTCAACATGGTGTAAAAATGATTTTGATTGACTACTTACAGTTAATGACTGCTGGTGGAAAAGCAAATGGAAACCGTGAGCAAGAAATTTCGATGATTTCGCGCTCCTTAAAAGCAATCGCAAAAGAGTTAAGTATTCCTGTTATTGCACTTTCGCAGTTATCTCGTTCGGTAGAAACTCGTGGAGGAAGCAAGCGTCCATTATTATCGGATTTACGTGAATCTGGAGCGATTGAGCAAGATGCCGATATCGTTTCGTTTATTTATCGTCCCGAATATTATAAATTAGAATATTGGGATGATGAAAGTGAACCTTGCGCTGGTCAAGCCGAATTTATCATTGCTAAACACCGTAATGGTGCGTTAGAAAATGTGCGTCTACGATTCATTAATGAGCAAGCTAAATTTACCGATTTAGAAACTTCATTTGGTGGAGATTTCGAAATTCAAAGCTCGATGAATGATGGTTCTCAAGAAATGGGAAGTGCAATGAATTTATCTGCTATCGATCCTTCTGATGCTTTTGGAGATTTCGGCGGAGAATTCACAAGTTCGATGAACAACGACGACGATAATTTACCGTTTTAAAAGAATGATTTTATTTTGAACGAATTGTTCTATTAAGATTTGATAATTTTAATCAATCATAAATATTTACTTTATGAAAAAGAATCTAGAATTTATTGCAGAACTTTATGGTTGGATTCAAATCTTTATATCACCCTTTATTATTGGCTTCATAATTGGATTGTTGATTTATTTTCAAAATAAATCAATTTCTAATTTAATTATTGGTTCTATCTTCATTCTAACAGGATTAATATTAGGAATTATTTTAGCAAATAAAAAAATGAAAAGTAAAAACGGAACAATTTGGTTTTTATCACGAACAAATTCAGCAACTGATTTAGATAAATAATCATTCTTCTAATTTCTATTGTTCATTTATACTTACTTTATTGTTCAAACCTTCTAAAATCTCATCAACTATCAGTTTTATTTATCCTAAAAGTTTTGTTAGGAACGAGAATTGCTACAACTTTGTATACATTAAATAAAGAGTGAAATGGCAAGTTCAATCAGAACATTAAATCCTGCTACAGGTAAAATCGAAAAAGAATTTCAAGCCTACACAAGCGAAGAAATCAATCAATATATAGACGACGCAAACGAATTATATCAAACATGGCGATTCGAATCTTTCGAAGAAAGAAAAGCTGTAATGAAACGTGTCGCAAACGAAATGCGTAAGCAAAAAGCTCGATTAGCTGCTTTGATAACAACAGAAATGGGAAAACCATTGTATGAAAGTGAAATCGAAATTGATTATAGTGCAAATATCATCGAATATTACGCTGATAATGCAGAAGAATTCTTGGCAAATGTTCCTATACAAACAGAAAAAGGTGACGCTTATGTGGTTTCAGAACCTATTGGTGTGTTATTAGGTGTCATGCCTTGGAACTTTCCTTTTTCTCAAATTGCACGTTTTGCTGGGCCTCACATTATGGCTGGTAACACAGTTGTTTTGAAAACGGCTTCTAATATTCCGCAATGTGGAATCGCTTTCGAAGAAATGTTTACTGCTGCTGGCGCTCCAAAAGGTTTGTACAAAAACTTATTGATGTCAGGAAAAGACACAGATTCGATTATTAATAATCCAAAAATTGTTGGTGTATCTTTAACTGGTTCAGAAGCTGCTGGTGCAGAGGTTGCAAGTATCGCTGGTAAAAATGTAAAACCTTCGGTTTTAGAACTTGGTGGTTCTGATCCAATGATCGTTTTGAATGATGCGGATATCGAAAAAGTGATGAACGGAACCATTAACGGTCGTTTACGTAATGCTGGACAAGCTTGTACTTCTTCGAAACGTATTATAGTACAAGAAGGTATTTACGATGAATATTTGAAAAAAATTACGGACTATATAAACGGAATGAAAGTTGGCGACCCTACACATGCTGACACCAATATGGGACCTGTAAGTTCGGAAAGCGCGTTAGAAAAATTATTGGATCAAATTAATGATTCAGCTAATAAAGGAGCAACAATTGTTTCAGGAGGAAAACGTATTGATCGTGATGGGTTCTTTTTACAACCAACAATTTTAACAGATTTAAAACCTGGAATGAAGGCCTATGACGAAGAAGTTTTTGGACCTGTAGTTTGTATTTGGAAAGTGAAGGATGTAGAAGAAGCAATCAAAATTGCGAATGATACGCCTTACGGATTAGGTGCTTCTATTTATACAGAAGATGTTCCGAATGCGGAGAAAATCGCTCGTAGAATAGATTCGGGAATGGTTTACGTAAACAAACAAGTTTCTTCAAGCCCAGATTTACCTTTCGGTGGTGTGAAACATTCGGGTTACGGACGCGAACTTTCTAAAGCTGGAATTATGGAGTTTATCAATAAAAAATTAATCATGATTGCGAAATAATTTTTCAATCATTAATCAAATTATACAAAAAAAATGCAACTTTTATGAAGCTGCATTTTTTTTATTGAATAAACCCTTGTTTTTGTTCCATTTGGTCAATTTTGAAAAGAATTAAATCACGCATAATTTTTGCTCTATTTTTTGCTTCATTTGCTATTTCTCCTTCAAATTTTTCGTCAATTATTCCGTACCACAATTCAATCCAACGCTCGAAATGATGCGGTTTTAATTTCTCTTTCTGACTCAAAACCAAATGTGTTCGCATTGGCCAACCTTCAAAAGTTGCTTTTCCTAATAAAACAGTTTCCCAAAACTGAATCATATGCGGCAAATGTTCGTCCCAATTTACCTTTGCAACTTCCGAAAAAAAGTAACCAATGACATCATCTTTTTGCACTTTATCGTAAAACGTATTTACCAATAAAGCAACATCTTCTGAAGTTTCGATATCTTTTTTCATTAAAACAAATTTACAAAGAACTTAATTCAATTCATCAATGTTTTTAATCACGAAAAAATGCAGTAATTTTACAGTCTCATAAAAATGAATAAAATTGGATAGCAATAGACAACAAAAAGTAAGTAAATTATTTCAAGAAGAATTAGCAGAAGCTTTTAGAAAATGGGCTGTAAAGGAATTCCCTGGAAATTTGATTAGTGTTACAGAAGTAAAAGTAACACCAGATTTGAGCGTTTCTAAAATCTATGTAAGTATTTTTCCAAGTACTCAAAAAGACGAAATTTTCAAAGAAATTAGAGTTAATACACCATTATTTAGAGGAATTTTATCAAAAAGTGCTTCTAAACAAATGCGTATTACACCAGAATTAATTTTCATTTTAGATAATTCGTTAGACGAAATGGATAAAATCGACAAAGCGCTAAGAGGAGAAGGAAATAATCCAATCTTATAATGAGAAACATTTCACTTTACATTGCGAAACGCTACATTTTTTCGAAAACGAATACAAACGCCGTAAACATTATTACATCGATTGCTGTTGGTGCTATTCTGGTTGCTACAGCGGCTTTATTTATTATTTTATCCGTTTTTTCGGGATTAGAAAAAATGAATTTAAAGTATTATAGCAATGTAAATCCTGAAATTAAAATATCACCTTCGAAAGGAAAAGTATTGGACAGTTTAACTTTTGTTGTGGATCAATTGAAGCAACAAAAAGATGTCAAAGCTTTTTCTAAAATCATCGAAGAAAAAGTCTACATCGATTACAAAGGAAAGCAAGATATTGCCTATTTGAAAGGTGTTGACGAAAATTTCACCAAAATTACACGTTTAGATACGGTAATTTATGGTGGACAATATTTAGACTTTAATCGCGATGATAATTTTATTGTTTCGAATGGAATTGCAGAGCGTTTGCAACTTTATATCGATCCGATAACGCCAGCAGATTTGATGATGCCAAAAGCTGGAACAGGTCTAATAAAACAAGAAAGCGATGCTTTTACACGCAAAGATGCGTACAGTGTTGGCGTGTTTATTTTGAACGAACAATACGACAAACACATATTTACAACTTTAGGTTTGGCGCAAGAATTATTGTTGTTAAACGAAAATCAATGTTATTCGATTGAGGTAAAAACGACTGGAAAAAAATCGTTTAACGAAGTAAAAATTCAACTTCAAAAAATATTAGGTTCTCATTATAAAATCGAAACCAGACAAGATTTAGATTCAGCTTTCTTAAAAGTAATGAATATGGAAAATTTAATCAGTTACTTGATTTTTACGTTAGTCATTATCATTGCATGTTTCAATTTGGCAGGAACAATTATTATCTTGATTTTGGATAAAAAGAAAGAAATTCAGACGATGTATAGTTTTGGATTATCACGAAAAAACATTCGTAATATTTTCTTTCAAACTGGTTTTATTATCACCCTTATCGCGATGACAACAGGTTTATTAATCGCCTCTGTTATTGGATTATTACAAATAGATTTTGGTTTGGTTATGGCTTCGCCAACTGTTCCATTTCCATTTATCTTTTCTGTCGAAAATTTTGTTGCAGTTATTGTAACTGTTTTAGGTTTGGGAAGCTTAGTTTCGTGGATCGTTTCCAGACAAGTGAAATAAAAAATATTAAGACATAAAAAAAGCTT
>NZ_DFRA01000026.1:27294-63770 GCF_002378465.1 Empedobacter sp. UBA3475
AAGCTTTTTTTATGTCTTAATCCCACCTATTCCAACGAATGTAATTTGGTTTTGAAAAGTCAAAATCCATCATTTGAAAATCTCTATTATCCAATAAATTTGTCTTGATTAGATTATCGCCTTGTCCAGGAATTGATGGATAATACGACAATGAAAAACGAATATTGTTGAACACAAAATAATCATTTGTCAACATCACACCCAAACTAAAACGCGAATAAATTGGGTTATTATTCAGTATAAATTTTTTGTTATCTCCAATTGCCGCAACCATCGCATTGAAAAAAGGCGAAATACGAAATCCTAAAAACTCGTAAGGCGTATAGGATTGCAATTGATACTCGAACATTAATTTCTGTTGACCTGTTAAGCCTCTATCCGATTTGAAACCTGCCATTCCCAAATAATCATGTTCATGAAGCGAAAGTTGATCCGCAGGAGAATCTAAACGATCATGTCCCAAAAGATAATTAGTTTTCATGAAGTTTCTGAACTTCCATTTTCCCCAATTTATCAACTTTGCCATATATTGTAATTCTACAGACAGCGTTTTTTGTTCAAATTTTCCTTTATTAAAAAATCCTCCAAACTCAACTCCAAATCCCCAAAAACCGGTATTTAAAAAACCTCCAGCAGAAGCTTTTCCGCCAAGATAATAACGATCAGTTTGACGAATATTTTGAATTCCTCCTATAATGCCCAATGATTTCCCTATCGCAATATCTTCTTCAATATCATAATTGAAAATATATTTTGTTTTGATATATCGTTTTGAAGAAATTCCTATCCCTACTAAATAATTCGTTTGGTCAGAAAAAAAGTTCACAGGATCGTTTTCTGGAGTTGGTGTTTCGGTATAAGATCGATCATAAAATCGCCCTGAAACAATAAAATTGGTAATATTTTCTGAATGACCATCATCAATTCTAAACGCTCTTGCCAACCAATAATCTTGGTAATTATATTTGAAATGGTTATCAACCAAAATAGGTTTTTCGAAATCTAATGAATCTTTAAAATACACTTGTCCAACCGAAACTCCACCTGCATAATGTGCCAATGGCGAATAAAAAGGTCGTACAAAACTGATTGATTTTGTATAATGATTATCTTCATTTTTGAAATAACGTACATTCCCAATAATTCGAGTTTGGGCAATATTTGGAACCGTATAATTAAATTGATATAACGAATTTCCTGTTTTGTAATTGTGACGGTAACGATTATCAAACACATGTCCTAAACCTAAAAAATTTCGCTCTCTAATGCGAATTCCAGCTTTTGAACTCGAAACCGAACCTGTAATAAACATACTCCAAGAGTCAATTGAATTGACATATAAATCAACCGAATCATTCCCGACAGCTTCTTCCTTAATCTCTACTCGACGAATAGAACGATTGGTACGTATTAAACGCTCAGATTCAGCTGCTTTTACAGAATCATATTTATCTCCTAGTTTCAGCAACATATTTTGACGCAACACAAATTGCTTAGATTTCCCGTGTAGTGTATTTCCAGTTCTTTCAATCCATTTTGTCGGTTTTCTTGTCGTGTCCTGCAAAGAATATCCGAAAGGGTCTTGTGTTTTGTAGTAAATATTTCGAATAATTTTTCCTTGATATTTTCCATCACCTACATTATTATTGGGCTGAATAGGAAAACTCGTTGGTTTTTTCTTGAATAATAATTTTTGGTAAAACTTTCTAAACTTAGAATGATTTTTATTCTCAATTCTAACTGTATCAATTTTGACACTATCTTCTTGAGCATTAACAACTATGGATAAACTAAAAAATAGTAATCCAAAAAAAGTTAATAATATAGTTCTTTTTTTAAGCACACGTCAAGTTATAAAAGTCTAACCGCTTTTACAAATCTAGTTTTCCAATAATTTTCATCAAGGGAAGAAATGATGACACCTTTCGAAGTTGAAGAATGTACAAAACTGATTGATCCGTCATGATTAATACTTTCTACAATACCTACATGAGAGATTGAATTTCCTGAAGTATTAAAAAATATTAAATCACCTATTTTAACATTTTCGATTGTAATTTCTTTTCCATATTCAGCTTGATCACTCGAACGACGAGGCAATTCTAAATTCATTTCCTTGAAACTTACATAAACCAGTCCCGAACAATCGAAACCTGTTTTCGTAACTCCACCATATTTGTAAGGTGTTCCTAAGTAAGATTTTGCCGTTTTTAGAATTTTATTTATATCACGAGGCGCACTATCATCAGCATTTTTAGAACGAAAAACCTCTGTAGATTCGTTTTTTTTGGAAGAAGTATAAACTTTTTTAGAACCAGTTTTCTTATACGAAGTTACTTTACTACTTCCACAAGACGTCAAGAATAAACTTGCGATAATAATTGTTGTAAGGTATATGTGCTTCTTCATTTTCGATCCAGTTTTCTTCAACAAATTTTCAACGAATAAATTTACTAAATATTATCTTGCATCACCTCTGTTAACAATTGTTTGGCTCTTAAAAGACGAACTTTAACATTTGGTAAGGTCAAATTGAGTTCTTCAGCAATCTCTTTGTATGTTTTATCTTCGATATAACGCAATTCTATAATTTTTTGATAAGGTTCTCTCAATTTTGCAATAGCTTTTATCAGCGTGTCATTATCTTGTTTTAAAATCAAATGTTCTTCTGGCGAAGGATGATCTTCTAAAATTTCTAAAAAATTGGTTTCATCATCAAGAGAAATATTCAGTTTTGGAGATCTTCTGATATGATCAATCATCGTATTATGTGCGATAGAAATTACCCAAGTCGTAAAGTCAAAATCTTCGTTATATAATTTCAATTTTGTAAAAACCTTCGTAAACGTTTCTATAGCGATATCTTCGGCTTCTTCTTCGTTTCTAATCTTAGAAAATACATAATGATAAACTTTGTTCCACAAAACCTCTATCACTGCGTTCTGAGCATTTCGTTTCCCTTTTTTAGCTTCTAAAATTATGTCCTCTAATGTCATTTACTAAATCAATTATGATAAATATAACAAAATATATAGTATAAAAAAAGCTTCAATAAAAATATTGAAGCTTAAAATCTGTAGACCCACAGGGATTCGAACCCCAACTAGCGGCACCAAAAACCGATGTGCTACCGTTACACCATGGGTCTGTCCATGATTATTATGTTAAAATTGAAAAGAAAAAATTGTAGACCCACAGGGATTCGAACCCCAACTAGCGGCACCAAAAACCGATGTGCTACCGTTACACCATGGGTCTGACTAAATTTTATTTCAATTTTTGCAACTTTTCTCTTAACTAGGTTAGATAAAAATGCCTCAACAATTGCTTATCGAGGCATAAGACTTTTGTAGACCCACAGGGATTCGAACCCCAACTAGCGGCACCAAAAACCGATGTGCTACCGTTACACCATGGGTCTATGTCTTAATTGCTGTGCAAATATAGAAAGGTTTTTTAATTCACCAAAACTAATTTTACAAGTTTTTAGCTAAAACAGACGTTTTATGTGATAAGCTATTGAAAATGAATTTTAAAAAATGATTAAATTTTTTACATTTTTTTTATCAAAGCTTCATACGGATGATTTCGTTCTTGAATTTACGTTTCAAATCTTGCCCACAATCAAAAATCATTTGCTCATTTGATGGAAATGGAGCTGGTCTTCTACCAATCATATTTATATAATCTCGATCCAAAGAACGTCGATCACCTTTGTAAGTTCCGTAAGAATCTCTAAAAATAAACTGACTTGCTAAATTTTTAGAATCGATGGCTTGCTCTTTTTGATTATCGATCAAATAATATTTTGCCGTAATTGCAGCTTCCTTGATGCGTTGTACTTCTTCAAAACGACTTTTTACTGTAATATAACGATCTACCATCACGGGTTTTCCGTCTTTATCTTTTACCACTACTCCATTTTGCACCAATTCTTCTTTACCATCAACAATTTTTTTCTCAAAATTATGCACCTCAATTTTTTCTCGTTCAGGTGAAACATTTATCGTCTCAAAACTTAATTGAATTACATAATCATAAGAACTATTTAATTTTCCCGTGTAAAATTCAGTCCAATTAGAATCCAATCCATACGAATTAAAATCTAACAAATCTTTCTCTAATAGTTTAGGAATAACAACTTCTGTGTTGTTCACCAATTGCACCAAAACTTTATACATTCCGTTTGTACGAGCCGTATTCATCAAACTACGAGTATCTTTATAATTTGAATAAACACTTTCTAAAACTTGAAACTTTTGATAAGCCGTTTGTGCATTCAGTTTTCCTCCTTGATTTAGAAAAGATTTTCCTTCATCGTACAAAAATTGCGCATACTTTTCTTGAATCGTTTTATAAGCTACTGAATAATCTTTTGTTTTGAAATTATACGTTTTCCCGCTAATCGATCTTCCATCAATTCCAGCAATCGTTTTTTGTCTTTCTTGCAAACGATTAATAATTTGATACGCTTCCTGATATTTAGAAGGATTAGTCAACGTTTCGATTTGTTTCAATCTATTTTCATCTTCTTGCTGTCCTTTGTTATAAGCTTCAAAAATTAATGGAACATATTTGATTCCATTTTTCTCCGATGGATTTTTGAAATAAGCTTGCGTAGATTGTTCAAAAGCTTGCTGAAAATTACCAGAAACCAATGCTGAATTCGCCGATTTGTACGAATTACAATTTGTAAAGAATAGTAAAGAGAGCGTTAAGGCAAGTAATTTTATTTTCATATTATCAAGGTAAGTTTTTTGTTTTTTAAAAGTAAAAAGAAAGCCAATATAAATTGGCTTTTGGTTGATATTTTTTATTCTTCAAAAATAATTGAGTTGTCTCCCAAAGATTTTAATCTTACTAAAGATTCAACTCTGATATTTTCATTCAATAAGCGATCGCGTCCTTCTTGAAATGATTTCTCAATTATAAAGCCCATTCCCAAAAGGTTTGCGCCAGATTGTTTAATCAAATTTTCAACACCCAACGCTGCATTTCCATTCGCTAAAAAATCATCAATAAAAATAACATGATCATTTTCATTCAAAAATTGACTACTTACGCAAACATCGTACGTTCGGTCTTTCGTGAATGAATACACTTGCGACGCATAAAAATCTGTCATTGTTTTAGGCTTTGCTTTCTTCACAAAAACAACAGGCAAATTCAATTCTAATCCAACCATAATCGCTGGAGCAATGCCGCTTGCTTCGATTGTAATGATTTTATTAATGTTTAAATCCGAAAATCGCTGGACAAATTCCGACGCAATTGCTTTCATCAGAACAGGATCCATTTGGTGGTTGATAAAACTATCAACTTTTAGAATTCCACCATCGAAACTTTTTCCATCCTTCAGAATTCTTTCTTTTAAAAGTTCCATTTAATATTTAGTTTTTTAAAGTTTACATAGAAAAAAAGCCAGCACATTGGCTGGCTTTGATATATTTTTCAGCTTATTCCCACTCGATAGTTGCTGGTGGTTTTGAGCTGATATCGTAAGCTACACGGTTAATTCCTTTTACCTCATTGATAATTCTATTCGAAACTAATTCTAAGAATTCGTAAGGTAATTTTGACCACGTTGCTGTCATAAAATCGATCGTATTTGCAGAACGAACAACCGCCGTATATTCGTACGTACGCTCGTCTCCCATTACTCCAACAGATTTTACAGGTAATAAAACCACGAAAGCTTGAGAAACTTCGTCGTATAAATTATGTGCATAAAGCTCGTCAATAAAAATTTGATCTGCTTCTTGTAAAATACGTACTTTTTCTTCGTCTACTTCACCTAAAACACGGATTCCTAAACCTGGTCCTGGGAAAGGATGGCGGTAAACTAATTCACGAGGAATACCTAATTCTACTCCAACTTTACGTACTTCATCTTTGAATAATTCGCGTAATGGTTCTAATAATTGAAGTTTCATATCTTCTGGTAATCCACCAACATTGTGGTGAGATTTAATAGTTGCAGAAGGTCCTTTTACAGATTGCGATTCGATTACATCAGGATAAATAGTTCCTTGCGCTAAGAATGCTGCATCTTCAAATTTATTTGATTCTTCATCAAAAACAGCCACGAAATCTTTACCAATTGATTTACGTTTTGCTTCTGGTTCATCGATACCTTTCAAGTTTGTTAAGAAACGTTCTGAAGCATCTACCATTTTGATGTTCATGTTGAAGTGCTTTCCGTAATTTTCCATTACTTTTTTCCCTTCATCTTTTCTCAATAAACCAGTATCAACAAAAATACACGTTAATTGATCGCCAATTGCACGATGAATTAAAACCGCTGCAACAGAAGAATCAACACCTCCTGAAAGTCCTAAAATCACTTTTTTATCACCAACTACTTCTTTTATACGAGCAATTTCTGTTTCGATAAAATCTTTTAAAACCCAATTCTTTTCAGCCTGACAAATATTGAAAACAAAGTTTTCTAACATTGTTGAACCATATTCTGAATGTGTAACTTCTGGGTGAAATTGTACCGCAAAAATCTTTTTATCTTCGTTTGCGATTGCCGCAATATCTATATTTGATTTTCCTGAAATTGTAAATCCTATTGGCGCTGTCATCACTTCATCGAAGTGACTCATCCAAACTGTAGATTGTTCTGGAACTCCTGCGAATAAACTGTTTTGAGCTAAAACTGTTAATTCAGATTTTCCATATTCTCCTTTTTCTCCTTTCTTAACTTCTCCACCTAATAAATGCGAAATCAATTGCATTCCATAGCAAATTCCTAAAACAGGAACGCCCATTTCGAATAATTCTTTTTCTACCAAAG
Organism: Empedobacter sp. UBA3475; assembly: GCF_002378465.1. Classification (NCBI taxonomy): domain Bacteria; kingdom Pseudomonadati; phylum Bacteroidota; class Flavobacteriia; order Flavobacteriales; family Weeksellaceae; genus Empedobacter; species Empedobacter sp. UBA3475. Next base: position 34,094 of record NZ_DFRA01000026.1, read on the forward strand.
CGGCTTCATCTCCAAAAACTGAAGAAGGTCCTCCTGATAAAATAATTCCTTTTGGATTGTGTTTTTTGATTTCTTCGATCGAAGTGTTGTAGGGAATAATTTCTGTATAAACTCCAAATTCTCGAATTCGGCGCGCGATTAATTGATTGTATTGCGAGCCAAAATCTAAAATAATAATTCCTTGCGTCATTGTGTTTGTCTTTGTGCAAAATTAAGTGAAATTCGGCGCAATCACAATTTTATTCACGTCATTTTTCATTCTTTTAGGTAGATTTTTATAGTTTTCCAAGAACTTAATATTTTCATAACTTTAAAACCGATTAATCGAAATAATTTTACCTTGAAAAAACAATTCATCATGAAAAAAATTATATTTACTGCCTTAACAACCTTTATGCTTACAAACATGGCAAATGCTCAAAAAATTATTGCTCATCGTGGTTATTGGGACACCGAAAACAACGCAAAAAATTCGATTAAATCATTAAAATCTGCACAAGAAATTGGTGCTTATGGTTCTGAATTTGATGTATTAATTAGTGCTGATGATGTTTTGATGGTGAATCATGATGATCATTACCAAGGTCATACAATCGAAACTACAAATTCTTCTCTTTTAAAAACGTTGAAATTGGCTAACAACGAAAACATGCCAACTTTAGAAGAATATTTTGAACAAGGAAAAAAGAATAAGAATGTCAAATTAATTTTCGAATTAAAACCTCACTCATCAAAAGAAAATGAAGATCGTGCAGTAAAAAAAGCGATTGAAATCATCAAAAAACATAAAGTAGAAAAACAAGTTGAAATCATTTCATTTAGTAAAAATATTTGTGATGAATTTAAGAAATTAGCACCAAAATTTCACGTTTCTTATTTAGCCGGAGATTTGTCTCCTCAAGAAGTAAAAGAGAGAAATTGGAATGGAATTGATTATCATTACAGCATTTTTCAGAAAAATCCTACTTGGGTGAAAGAAGCGAAAAACTTGGGATTATTGGTTAATGTTTGGACAGTTAACGACCCAAAAGTGATGCAAGAAATGATCGATATGAAAGCTGATTATATTACAACTGACAAACCTTTGATTTTAAAAGAAATTTTGACTAAATAAATTAGTATATTTAGCGGAATAAGAAATCATTTTATGCCTCAACTTAATTCATTCGAAATCTATTCATTTACAACATTGAACCAAATTCATAAAGAGTATATTTTTAAAATTTGGAACAACGAATATCCTATTAATTTGGCTTTTGAGAGTTTACAGGACACCGAAAATTATTTGAATAGTTTGATTGAAGCGAAACATTTTTTTGCTGTAGATGAAAACAATCAAATGCGAGCTTGGGCGGTTATTTTTGAAAGAGATTATGAAAAATGGTTTGCAATAATTGTGGATAGCGAGTTGCATCAAATTGGTTTGGGACGTAAAATTCTTAATCGATTAAAAACATTTTCGACAGAACTAAATGGTTGGGTAATCGACCATGAAAAAGATACAAAAGCGAATGGAGAGCCTTATTGTTCTCCGTTGGCTTTTTACATGAAAAATGATTTCAATTTACTTCCTGAAATTCGTTTGGAATTAGAGAAAATTTCTGCGGTTAAAATTAATTGGAGAGAGTAATAAAACAAAAAAGAGAAGCTTATTAACTTCTCTTTTCTATTTTATTCTCCTAAAACCTTTTCCAAATCAGTGCTTCCTTGTATATTTCGCATTTGTCGCTCTATATGACTAGCGCGTCTACTGATAAAAGACGAAGGCGGATTCACATTATATTTTCGTGGCAATGGCAAAGCTGCTGCAATTCGAGCCGCTTCATTTTTGGTTAAATCTTTAGCTGGTTTATTAAAATAATATTCTGAAGCTGCTTCAACTCCAAAAACACCAATTCCCATTTCTGAAGTGTTCAAATACATTTCTAAAATACGTTGTTTGCCCCAAATTTTTTCGATCATAAACGTAAAATAAACTTCCAATCCTTTTCTCAACCAAGAACGACCTTGCCACAAAAACACATTTTTCGCTACTTGTTGAGAAATCGTAGAACCTCCACGAAGTTTTTTCCCTTCTTTATTTTTTTCGATCGCTTCTTGTATTCCATCCATATCAAATCCATTGTGTACAGGAAACTTTTGATCTTCGGAACCAATTACAGCCAATTTTATATTTCGTCCCATTTCTTCATAGGAAATATAATCGCGCTTAAATTTTCCTTGTTCAAAACCTTGCTGAACTTGCGTAATCGTGAACGGCGGATTAATCCACTTTAACACAACAATGTATACAAGATGAGCTACAAAAAGATAAATTACAACCTTACGAATAAATTTAAACATTTTATTTCTTTAAATTATGAAAGCAAAGTTATACGATTTATTGAATTTTGAAAATAAAAAAAGCTCCAAAAATGGAGCTTATATTTCTATTCTTTATTTTTTCTCAACTTTCGTTGAACCAGATGTGGGAGCTAATTTTTCTTTTGCAACATCTTTCACGTTTTTTAACTCAGCGTTTACAGGCTCAATCAATGATTTTGTAGGACTTTCATTTCCTCTGTGACACATTACACATGTTACAACATTGATCATTTCAGGATTTTTTGCATTTTCCCAATTGAAATTTTTCGCGTTAATATCACGTGTCATTACAATCATATGACGTGAAAATTCCTTTTCTTTTTTTGCATCACTTGCAAAATCCATCTTTTTCGTATCTGGATTTTCGGCGTGGCAAAAATTACATTTCACTCCTAAAGCAGCGTTGTATCCGCGCATCAAACCTTTCAAACTATCTTCCGAAATGTTTTGTGGTAACACTTTTAGATTTTTCCATTCTGAACTTGAAATTGCTTTTCCTGTGTCAATTTGACGAGAAGTCGTAAACGAAAAAATACTAAACATCAACGCTACAACTACCAAAGAAACCATTATTCTATTTGTTTTCATTTGTAATAATTTTGTTTATAAAAGGTAAAACAAATCTTAAACTGAATAAACCCTTCAGAAAAATTTGGAATAATTTTAAATAAAACCTTTAATGAATTAAAAATAAATCAATTAAAATCTCCAAACTAGTAAACGCGAAATTTTATTCCCTTGTTGCATATTTACAATTCGGTAATCTCTTACTTTTTCACGTTTCAAAATACCTTCCAAAATTCGAACATTTTCTTTCTTAGAAACCAATGTTGTAAACCATTTTACTTGATGTTTATAATCCGCACTTTCTTTTATCATTTTCGTGATAAACAGACGCTCTCCTCCTCTACACCAAAGCTCAGAATTATTCCCACCAAAGTTTTGAATTGGTTTTTGATCAGATTTTTGACCTAAGTTTTTCAGTTTACGCATTGTTTGCTCCATCACTTCTTGATTCGATCTAAAAAATGGAGGATTACAAATTGTAATATCAAATTTTTCGCCTTGTTTGATGATTTTTTTGAAAATATTGTTTGGATTAAATTGCATTCTAATCTCAACTTTGTTACGTAATCGAGCATTTTTCTTGACAATTTCTTCCGCATTTTTGAAAGAAGCATAATCCAACTCTGCGCCAACAAAGTTCCAGTCGTATTCGTAATTTCCAATAATCGGATAAATACAATTCGCTCCAACACCAACATCCAAGACTTTTACATCTTTTCCACGCGGAATTACACCATCAAAACTTTCACCCAAAATATCGGCAACATAATGAATATAATCGGCGCGACCAGGAATTGGTGGACACAAATTATCTTTTGGCAATTCCCAATAATCAATATCATAATATGTTTTCAACAACGCTTTATTCAACGCTTTTACAGCTTCTCTATCCGAGAAATTAATCGTTGGTTCGTTCTCTTTATTGGGTTTGATATATTTGGAAAGTGGGGAATAAATCGCACACAATTTTTCGAAATTATAAGGCGCTAAATGACGATTGCGCGAATGTAATTTTTTTAATTTACTCTTCTTTTCGGGAGTATTCATACAAAAATATTTATGCAAAAATAAGACAACCTTTGCAGTTTTCTGCAAAGGTTGTTTTTGAATTCGTTTATTTTAATTGTTTTTGTAGCGTTTCGATTTGTTTCAAAAGATGATGAATCACTTCTAAACCTTCTATATTAACGCCCAAATTATAATGAAATTCAATAAATCGTTCGATTAATTTCAAATCATTTTCTTCGATAAAATATTCTTGGTTACGCTCGTGCAAAACAACCAAATCATTTTTATACAAATCAATCACAAATTGAGGTTCAATCTGATGATATTTACTAAACTGAATAACAGATATCGTTACATTTTTCATGGTTTTAAGCTTTTTTAAGTGAACGTAATTTCTCGAATAATTCTTTTTCTTCTGCTGATAAATTAGTTGGAGTTTTTACTGAAAATGTCACATACAAATCTCCAAATTGATCATCTTTCTTATAAATTGGTAAACCTTTTCCTTTCAATTTAACCTTTTTATTATTCTCTGTTCCTTCTTTTATTGGAACTTTCACTTTTCCAGAAAGTGTATCAATCATCGCTTCTCCACCCAAAATTGCATCGTATAAGTCGATTTCAACAATTGTAGATAAATCTGCTCCATTAACTTCAAAAGACGTATTATTTTCGATATGAAACGTGATATACAAATCTCCATTTGGACCATTGTTATAACCTTTTCCTCCGTGACCTTTTATCTTAATCGTTTGCCCATCTTCTACTCCAGCTGGAATTGTAATTCGTATATTTTTACCATTCACAGCAAAAGTTTGTTTATGCGAAGTCAATGTATCTGTCAAATTTAGTGTCAAACTGGCATTAACATCTTGCCCTTTATAACCTGTTGATCTACTCCTTCCTTCGCGTCCAAACATCGAACTGAAAAAATCTGAATAGCCATCAAAATCACCAAAACCTTCAGCTCCATCAAAATCGCTATTACTATATTGATATTGTTGCTGTTGTTGTTGCTGACGAGCTTTTTCATATTCTTCACCATGTTGCCAATTTTCTCCATATTTATCGTATTTTTTACGTTTTTCTGGATCGCTCAACACTTCGTTTGCTTCATTTAATTCTTTAAATTTCTGTGCAGCTTCATCGTTATTTGGATTAAGATCGGGATGATACTTACGTGCCAATTTCCGATAAGCTTTTTTTATCTCATCTTGTGATGCGGTCTTTTGCAGACCTAATGTTGTATAATAATCTATAAAAGCCATAGTAATAATAAGTTTGTGTGGTAATTTAATCAAAATCAGTTCCAATTTTTTCAAAACTGACAATACGACTTATTCTTTTTTATCTATTTTAAACCTTTTAATATTTTATCCGAAAAAGATAAATTTATTATGATTAATTCATAAATTTTCAAAAATAATTTGGATATATTCAAAAAAATCAATTATTTTTCATTTATAAAAGAAAGTTATGAATAGAAAAAATTTTTCGAAAAATATATTAATTGGATCGGCGGTTGGTGACGCATTAGGAGTTCCAGTTGAGTTTAAAAGTAGGCAATATTTACAACAAAATCCTGTCACAGATATGATGGGTTATGGAACATACAATATGCCTCCTGGCACTTTTTCTGACGATAGTTCGATGATGTTTTGCTTGGCTGAATCGTTGTGTAATGGTTATAATGTGAATGATATTGCAGAAAAATTTCAGATGTGGATGCACGAAGGTTATTGGACGGCTGACGGAGAAGTCTTTGATGTTGGAATTTCTACACGAAAAGCAATAAATCGTTTACGAGTTGTAAAAAATCCAATTGAGGCTGGTTCTACATCCGAATCTGATAATGGAAATGGATCGTTAATGCGTATTCTTCCTTTAGCAATTTTCACGAAAGATTTATCGATTGATGAACGCTGTGAAATCGTCAAAGAAGTTTCTTCTATCACGCATGCGCACAATCGTTCTGTTTTGGCGTGTATTTATTATATTGAATTTGCGTTGAACGTTTTAGATGCCGAAAATCTAGAAGAAGCTTATCTGAACACAAATTTTTGGTTAAAATTATTCTTAGAAGAAAATGAAATTTATAAAAATGAATTTACATATTTCGAACGAATTTTAAGTGGAAAACTAATTGATTTAAAAGAAGATGAAATTAAATCAACTGGTTATGTCATGGATAGTTTAGAAGCTTCTATTTGGTGTTTGCTACATACAAGTTCGTATAAAGATTGTGTTTTGAAAGCGGTGAATTTAGGACATGATACCGATACAATTGCTTGTATTGCTGGTGGAATTGCAGGGATTTATTATGATGCAGAAACAATTCCGACCAATTGGATTGAGCAATTAGCGCGAGTGAATGATATTTTACATTTAGCAGAACAATTGGAAGAAAAATATGAATTTTAGAAAGCTTGAACTATTCTAAATTCACCAAAAACATTTTCGTAAATTTGCAAAATGGAAAGTCAAAAAAATAATCCATTACACGGAAAACGTTTAGACGATATTATCGAAGAATTAGTAATTTATTACGGCGGTTGGGAAGGTTTGGGAAATCAAATTAACATCAGATGTTTTAATGATAATCCAAGTTTGAAATCATCGTTGAAATTTCTTCGAAAAACAGATTGGGCACGTGCAAAAGTAGAAGAATTGTACATTAAGAAAATTGCAAAATAATGAGTGCAACTATTCTTGAAGAAAAGATTTTTATTGATTCTGAGCTCTTAACCAATATCGAAGAAGAAAGTCAGGTTATTATACATTGTTGTATGGCGGCAGATGAATATGCAAATGCTGCACGTATTTGGCCTTCTACTTTTATTATTGATAATCAATCAGGAAAACGTTGTCAATTGGTTTTTGCGGACGGAATTACAATGTATCCAAATTGGACGTATATCGAAGAAGGTTCGTCTCTTCATTTCACTTTAATTTTTAATGGTTTGCCAAAAAGTTGTCAATCATTTGATTTAGTCGAAATTATTCCGCAAGCTGGAGGATTTGAATATCGAAAAATAAATCGAAATAAAAGCGATGTTTATCACGTCGAATTTTCAGAATAAATTAAAAAAAATGCGTTTCATTTGAAACGCATTTTTTAATAATATAAACTGTATTTTTTATTGAATTACTCCAATATCATTTCGATAATATTCGTAATCAAAATGTACTTTTTTGATGTTTTCGTAAGCAGTTTCACGTGCTTCTTCTAATGTATTTCCTAATCCAACTATGTTGATTACGCGTCCACCAGAAGTAACAATTTGTTCACCTGATAATTTTGCACCAGCAATAAAATTAGGACAAGTTACATTTTCTAAACCACGAATCTCAAAACCTTTGTCGTAATTTCCTGGATATCCTCCCGAAACCATCACCACACAACACGCATGTTGATTTTTGAAAGTCAAGTCAAAATCTTCTCCTTTAATTGCTTTATTTACAACCTCAGCCAAATCATTTTCTAACAAAGGTAAAGTTGTTTGCGTTTCTGGATCGCCCATTCTTAGGTTATATTCCAACAAATAAACACCTTTTGTTGTAATCATCAATCCAAAGAAAATAACACCAGCAAACTCTGATCTTTCCTTAATTAAACCACATTTTGTTGGCTCCATAATTTCTTCTTCGAACATTTTGAAATGCTCTTCCGTAAACAATGGATTTGGAGCGATAACGCCCATTCCACCAGTATTAAGACCAGTTTCTCCTTCACCAATTTTCTTGTGATCTTTTGCCGAAACAAATGGAACGATTTTTTTCCCGTTAAAGAAAGACAAAATAGAGGCTTCAAAACCTTCTAAATATTCTTCAATAACCACTTCGTTTCCTGCATCACCAAAGGTTTTATCTTCCATGATATCCAAAACAGCTTGTTTTGCTTCTTCAAAATCTTGGCAGATAATAACTCCTTTTCCAGCCGCTAAACCAGAGGCTTTCACTACAATTGGATAATCTTGTGTTTTCAAATAATCAATCGCCAACATTGGTCCTTGAAAATTTTTATATTTTGCTGTTTTCACACCATATTTATCCATAAAATCCTTCGCAAAAGCTTTAGAAGCTTCTAATTGCGCAGCTGCTTTATGAGGTCCAAAAACATTTAAATTCTCTTTCTGAAAAATATCAACGATACCTTCTGCTAATTCAGCTTCTGGTCCAACAAAAGTTAAATCGATTTGATTTTCTTTCGCGAAATTTTTCATTTCTTCAATCGAAGAAACTGAAACGTTTGTTCCGATTTGAGCTGTTCCTGCATTTCCTGGAATAAAAAACAATTCTAAATCTTGTCCTTTTTGCTTGAAATCTTCAGCAAACTTCCATCCTATTGCATGTTCACGACCACCTGAACCGATTACTAAGATGCGAGTTGCGGTTTGCGATTCGCGGTTTGCGCTATTATTTTGTTCCATTGTTTTTCTTTGTTAAATAGTTTTGAAAATTTTTATTCATTCTACAATAATGATCAATTAATTCTAAAGCTTCATTTAATTCTGACTCTGTTATATAATTCAACTCAAAAGCTATTATTAATTGAGCTTCAACCTCAAAATCAGAACCTTTTGAAATAGATAGAAAATTAATCATTTGCTGATTTGAATTTCTTCCAGAACCTTCTGCGATATTTGAAAGAATTGAAACAACTGCTCTTTTTATTTGAACAGTTAATCCATACTTTTCTGATTCTGGAAATTTATTAGAAAGATTATAAACCAGTCTTAAAATTTCCAAACTTTTTTGCCATATGTCTAAATTTCTATAACTTCTCATTTACACTAAGTTAATCTTAAATTCCAACATCGCAAAACGAATATCGCATATCGAATTTTAGTGCATAAAATGTCTCATTCCTGTGAAAACCATCGGAATTTCGCGTTCATTACAAGCATCGATAGACTCTTGATCTTTGATTGATCCTCCTGGTTGAATAATTGCTTTAATTCCATTTTCTGCTGCAAAATCAGCTACATCACGGAAAGGGAAAAATGCATCTGAAGCTAAAACTAAATCATCTTCCACTTTTTCTTTTGCACGTGCAATCGCTTGTTGAGCCGCCCAAATACGATTCGTTTGACCTCCACCGATTCCGTAAGCTTGACCATTTGTCGCTACAACAATCGCGTTAGATTTTACCCATTTTACAATTTTTTGAGCAAAAACTAAATCAGTCATTTGACGATCTGTTGGTTGAGCTTCTGTTACAACTTTAAGATCTGTTGAAAACTGATTATCTGTAGACTGAACAATTAATCCTCCATCAACTTTTACGTAAGTTACTTTATCCGACACAGGATTCTTCACTTTGATGATACGTAAATTTTTCTTTTGTTTAAAAATTTCTAACGCTTCTTCTGTAAATGAAGGTGCAATTACAATTTCTAAGAAAATTTTATTTAATTCAACCGCAGTTTTTCCATCAACTTCTCTATTGAAAGCGATGATTCCACCGAAAATTGACATTGGATCACATTCATACGCTTTTTCATAAGCTTCTAAAACATTCTCTCCAATTGCCACTCCACAAGGCGTTGAATGTTTCACTGCACAACAAGTTGTTTCCTCAAATTCTGAAACCACTTTATAAGCCAAATCCATATCACGAATATTGTTGAAAGAAAGTTCTTTTCCTTGTAAATATTCGAAATCTTTCATTGCGCCATTTTTCGTTTTATCAACATAATAAGCTGCTTTTTGATGTGGATTTTCTCCATAACGTAAATCCATCACTTTCTCGTAAGAAGACTCTAAAAATTGAGGAAAATCTTCTCCTAAAATGTAAGTAGAAATCGCCGCATCATAAGCAGAAGTTAAGTTGAATACTTTACCAGCACATAATTTACGCGTTTCGATAGAAGTTGAACCATTCTCACGAATTTCATTCATCACTACTTCATAATCATTCACATCCGTTACAACTGTTACATCATAAAAATTCTTTGCAGAAGAACGTAACATTGATGGACCACCGATATCAATAAATTCAATCATTTCCGCTTCAGAAAGACCTGTATTCATCTTTTCGAAGAAAGGATAAAGATTTACAATAACGATATCAATTGGGTTAATTCCATGTTCCGCAATTGTTGCCATATGATTTTCGTCCGAACGACGCGCCATAATACCACCATGAATTGCAGGATGTAAAGATTTTACGCGACCATCTAAAATCTCAGGAAAACCAGTTACATCTTTTACTTCTGTAACTTCGATTCCGTTGTCTTGTAAATGTTTGAATGTTCCTCCAGTTGATAAGATTTTGTAATCTTGTTCAACCAAGAATTTTGCAAATTCTAACAAGTTCGACTTGTCCGAAACACTTATTAGCGCTTGTTTTTGCATTGTGTTTAGTTTTTAAAGTTTATTGTTTGTTTACTATTTTATTGGAAATGAAAAACCTCAATGTACACAACATTGAGGCATTCTATATTTTATGCTTCGCTGATTTGCTTGATTGCCTTAATGTAGATTTCACTTTCTACCTCAGCAACTTTACGCTGTAAATCTGCTACTTCATCACCTTCTTCAATTTCAAAAATTCCTTGACAAATAATTTGTCCTTCGTCTACACCAGCCGTTACAAAATGTACAGTTGCTCCTGATGTTTTTTCACCAGCTTCTAAAACTGCTTTGTGAACTTTCGCGCCATACATTCCTTTTCCACCAAATTTTGGTAATAATGCAGGATGAATATTAATCATTTTCGAGCCCCATTTCGAGGTAAATTCTGGAGATAATATGGTTAAAAAACCTGCCAAAACAATAAGGTCGATTTCTTCTCCTTCTAAATTATGTTCAGCATCTTCCGAAAAAGTTTTTCGGTCTAAGACATACGTTCGGATATCTTTATCCAACGATCGTTCTATTGCATAACAATCTCGGTCTGCCATTACCATCGAAATCTCGACATTTGGTAACGTTCCGTCTTCAACTGCATCAATAATATTTTGAAGATTTGTTCCGCCACCGGAAACAAATACAGCTATTTTCATGTTTGTTTGTAAGTAATCTTGTTTGTTTTACAAAGATAAGATTTTAGTTGATGCAAGTCGAAAAATATAACGTGGATTTAATCTATTTATTAATGATTTATTCACAATTAAAAACAAGAAAGGCTATCTCAAATTGAAATAGCCTTTTGAAAATATTTTTTAGTGCCCTTGAGTTCCGTCAACTCCATGTGCGTGTCCGTGAGATAATTCTTCCTCAGTTGCTGGACGAACATTAAGAATTTCAACTTCAAATTCTAATGTTTTTCCTGCCATTGGAGGATTCAAATCTGCAATTACAGCCTCTTCTGTCACTTCTACAACTGAAGCACGGAATTGATTTCCTGCATCATCAGTCAAAGGTAAAATTGCTCCAACTGGTGGCAATCCAGATTCTTTGAACATATCTAAAGGTAATTGAGCAACAGCTTCTTCTACTCTTTCACCGTATCCTTCTGCTGGAGTAATTACGAATGATTTTTTATCACCAATTGTTAATTCTTTTAATTCTTCTTCAAATTTTGGAATCATCATTCCAGCTCCAAATAAAAAAGTTAATGGCTCTTCTGTATTTGATTGTTCTACAAATACTTTTTCACCATTCGCTTCGATGGTATGTAATGAGTAGTTTACTGAAACTACATTATTGTTTTCTATTGACATAAATTGTAAATTATGGATGCTTTTAAAAAGCGTTCATTTTTAATACTTATCTTTTAACAACAACTATTCCTTTCGAATAATTTGACCAATTTTGTCAGTTATTTAGATTTTTGAACTGACAATTTTTATTTAATCTATAAAAAGTAATGCTTTTTTGATGTCTTCATAACCAATTTCACCATTGAAATAATCATAAATTGGTTTTAAAACTTTATTCTCTTCAAATTCGATTTCACTATACGCTAATCGAACTTTATCAATAATTTTATCAGAAGGTTTAAATTTTGAATAATCCAAATCAGGCTCACTTTCTTTGATTTTACCAATATGATCGACAATTGCTGAAGTAGTTAAACCTCTTTTCTCTGCGATTTGATCTAAAGACAAACCTTCTTTCACATATTCTAATGTAATTTCGTAAGTCGATTTCTTTTGTCCTTTTTCTTTGGTTTTATTCTTTTCGATATTTTTTGCAATTTGTTTTTTATCCAAAGTTCCACCAGAATATCGGATAAAAGCAGCCCAAGAGTTTTGCAATTCTTTTTCATCTAGAAACTCATCCATTTCATTCGATAAAACCTGAAAACGTCTATCAGCCTTCATTGCAAGTGAATCAATTTCTAAAGCTGTTTGATTCAATCCGTGTAACATCAACGAATTTAAATCTCGTAAACGTGAAAGTGCAACATACCCTTGTCCTTTTTCGAACGCTTTTGATAAATCAATAAACGCAGAATCTAACGTCATTCCTTGTGATTTATGAATCGTAATCGCCCAAGCCAAACGCAACGGAACTTGTGTAAATGAAGCCAATGCTTTTCCGCTTTCGTCCTCTATTGCCCACGTTTCTGGTTTTGCAATGTAAAATTCTCCATCTAATGTTTTGATAATTGGCTCGTCTTTTTCAGTATACCCCGAAACATTTCCAAGCGTTCCGTTTACAAAACCAACTTCGAAATTGTTACGAACAAACATCACTTTCGCTCCTATCTTCAATTCTAAAACTTCTTCTGCTAAAACAGATTTTTTAAGAACCTCAACCAAAGCTGGATTTCCCGCAACTTTTGCTTCAAATGTTTTGGAAGATGAATCAATATTAATCAATTGACCTTTATTAATTCGGTCCACATCCATATTATGTGTATACAAACGAGTTTGTGAATCTATTTCATCTGGAAAATATTCGATTCGAGTTTCTAATAAATCAACTGTTTTTTGCGAAATATTCCCCGAACGAATTTCATTCAAAATATCATTCAATGCATTATTTGTTTGACGATATTGCTCTGTCAAATAACAAATATGCACTTTTGCTTGAACCCAAGCATCGGACATAAAACAGAATTTATCTTTCGATTCTTCCCACTCTTCACCAATCGGCGGTAACTGGAAAAAATCACCCGAAAAAATTACTTGAACACCTCCAAAAGGTTCATCGTTTTGTTTGAAAAACTTCAAAACATAATCAACCGCATCCAACTGATTTCGGTGCAGCATCGAGATTTCATCAATAATTAAGACTTTTACTTTGTCCATTTTATCTCGGAAATATTTCTTGTCGCGAAGCGAAGCCAAATATCGATCAGAAACATAATCTTTTATTCCAATTCCAGCCCAAGAATGTATCGTTTGACCATTCATGTGCGTCGCAGCAATTCCCGTAGAAGCCGTTATAGCAACAGGAACGCCATGTTGTTTAAGATATTGAATGTATTGATTTAACACATAAGTTTTTCCGGCACCCGCAGAACCTGTTAAAAATACATTTCGACCAGATTTTAGAATTGCCAAAGCCTTTGATTGTTGCATAACTTATGAGTGAATTTGGAGTTTTTTGAATGAAATGCAAAGATACGAAGATTGAATGAGGTGAGGAAATGCTTAATAAATTAAAAAAAAGAAAATGAATTAACTTTAAAAGCTATTGTATTTTAATTAAGCTTTTTTATTTAAGAAAAAAACTACAAAATTTTATAACAAGGATCAATCTTAATCAAAAACAAATAATCCCAAAAAATAAAAAAACCGGATAAGAAATCTTATCCGGCTTTTTTAAACTATTTAATCTACTATTTCAATATAATTTTGTCAGCACCTTCTTGAATTTCTCCAATCAACGCACTTCCATCAATAATATTCAATACTTTTTCAGCATCAGTTTGGTCAACGATGACAACCATTCCAACACCCATATTAAATGTTCCAAACATTTCGTTTTCTGCAATTCCTCCGCGTTTAGCTAATTCTTGCATCACTGTTGGTACATTTATTTTTGCTTTTTCTATTACAGCAGTTAATCCGTCATTTATAATACGAGGAACATTCTCGATTAATCCACCTCCTGTAATATGAGCAATTCCAGACATTTCGATTCCAGCATCTTTGATTTTGAAAATATCATTTTGATATAATTTTGTTGGAACTAATAATGTTTCGAACAAAGGTTTACCTTCAAATTCTTCGTTAAAATCTGGGAAAACTTTACGAACCAAAGAGAATCCATTCGAATGGAAACCACTTGATGGTAACGCAATAATTACTTGTCCAGCTTTTATTTTAGAACCATCGATAATTTCATCTCGTTCTACTACTCCAACACAAAATCCAGCAACATCATAATCACCAACTTGGTACATTCCTGGCATTTCTGCTGTTTCTCCACCAATTAATGCTGTTCCAGTTTCTTTACACGCTTGTGCAATTCCACCTACAATTTCTGCTGCGATATCAGAATCTAATTTTCCACAAGCTAAATAATCTAAGAAAAATAATGGTTTTGCTCCATGACACAAAATATCATTTGCACACATCGCGAAACAATCAATCCCAACTGTATCGTAAACTTTAGAATCTAAAGCCACACGTAGTTTAGTTCCTACACCATCGGTTCCTGATACCAAAACAGGATTTTTGTAACCTCCTAATTGGTAAAATGCACCAAAACTTCCAATTCCATTCAACACGTTTGAATTGTGTGTTGCTGCAACTGCATCTTTAATTTTCGATACCGTTTGATAACCTTCTTCCTTATCTACTCCGGCTTGTTTATATGTATTGCTCATTTTAATTATGATTTAGTTTTTCGAAATACGAGATTCGAAATTCGTATAACTTATTAATCTATATGCAAAGGTTTTACCTCTTTACATTCTTCATTAGAATAATTTACGGGATATTTTTCTGTAAAACATCCAAAACAATGTTCTTTACTTCCTAATAAATCAATCAGATTATCAACTGTTAAGAAATCTAACGAATCGACATTCAAATAATCTTCAACCTCTTTAATTGACTTATTTCCTGAAATTAAATCTGCTTTAGAAGGCATATCAATTCCTAAATAACAAGGTGCAATAATTGGAGGCGAAGCAGAACGGAAATGAATTTCTTTTGCTCCTGCTTCTTTTAAGATTTTGATTAAAAGTTTCGAAGTTGTTCCACGTACAATCGAATCATCTAAAACAACCAAACGTTTTCCTTTGATTTTATTTTTGATGGGATTCAATTTTAAGTTGACCACACGTTCACGCATTTCTTGTGAAGGAACGATAAACGAACGCGACATATAACGATTCTTAATCAAAATTGGTTCGTAAGGAATACCCGAAGCTTCTGAATAACCAATTGCAGACGGGATCCCAGAATCTGGAACACCAATTACAATATCGGCAGCAACAGGAGATTGTTCGTATAATTTTCGACCAGATTCTACACGTAAATCGTAGATTTCATTTCCTTCGATATTCGAGTCAGGACGTGCAAAATAAATGTACTCAAAAGCACAAATATTACGCTGCGTTGGTTGATTTAATGAATAAGATTTCAAACCTTGTTCATTTACAACAATCAATTCACCTGGCTCTACATCACGGATAAATTCAGCTCCGACAGCGTCTAATGCACATGTTTCTGAACAGAAAACATAGGCATCGTCCAATTTTCCTAAACATAAAGGACGAATACCATTTGGATCGCGAAAAGCTGCCATTTGATTATTCGCTAATAACAAAACCGAATAAGCTCCTTTTACCTTTTCTGTACCTTTCTGTATAGCTTCTACAATATCTAAATGCGAATATTTTTGAATAGAACGTAATAAAACCTCCGTATCCGAAGTTGCTAAAAATGGTAAACCTTCTGCTTCTAATTCAGCTCTTAATGCTTCAACTTCAATTAAATTTCCGTTATGAGCAATAGAGAAATGAGGTTTTCCATAAATATTGTACGTGTAAAGTGGCTGAATGTTACGACGACTTCCACCTCCAGCAGTTGTGTAGCGTGTATGTCCAATCGCAGCATTTCCTTGGTATTCTTCAATCTCGGCTTCCATTGTTTTGAAAACGTCTAATACCAATCCTGTTTTTTTCACCGTTTTAATGTTTCCATCTTTCAAGAAAGAAACACCACACGCTTCCTGTCCACGGTGTTGAAGCGCAAATAAACCAAACTGTGCAATAGAATATGTGTTGATATTATTTGGCGAATAAACCCCAAAAACACCACATTCTTCGTTTACACTATCCACAGTATCGGCTGCATATTTTTTTAATAAATTTCTTTCGTAGAAATTCGTTAAATATTCAGCTTTTAATTGGCTTTTATGTAATTTTTTATCAATCATTATAGAATGAAAAAAATGTTTATTTTAAAACTTCTGTCAAACGATTATATACTTCGTGATAAGCTTCTGAAACATCACCTAAATCACGACGAAAACGGTCTTTATCTAATTTTTTTCCTGTTTCAACATCCCATAAACGACATGTGTCTGGAGAAATTTCGTCAGCTAAAATGATATTACCATCAACATCTTTACCAAATTCAATTTTAAAATCAGCTAAAATTAATCCAGCTTTTAAGAACAATTCTTTCAACGCTTCGTTAATTACTTCTGTTTGTGTGTACATTTCATCTAACTCATCATATGTTGCAGCTCCTAATAAAACCGCATGATGATCGTTGATTAATGGATCTCCTAATTCATCTTTTTTGTAACAGATATCAAAAATTGTAACTGGAGATTTCGCTCCTTCTTCTAATCCTAAACGTTGAGCCATAGACCCAGCTACATAGTTGCGCACAACCATTTCAATTGGAATAATTGATACTTTTTTCACCAATTGCTCACGATCATTCAACTGCTCGATGAAATGAGTTTTAACTCCTTTTTCAATCAAATAGTTGAAAATTAAAGTCGAAATTTTGTTGTTCATTTCTCCTTTGTCCTCAACAGTTCCGCGCTTTTGTGCATTAAATGCAGTTGCGTCATCTTTGTAATAAACAATTACTTTGTCTGCTTCCTCTGTTGAGTAAACTTGTTTTGCTTTCCCTTCGTAAATGAAGTCTTTTTTTGTTAAGCTCATCGTTGTTGTTTGTTTTTTCGAAGCTCGATTTTCGAAATTCAAAGTTAAAATTCATCTAACTTCTAGTTTCTTATTTCTAACTTCATTACATCGTTTTTTTGTTTTGTTTGAAATGAAAAAGTCCACTTCGTGTTTGTTGTTTGTTTTGAAAATTAACTTGTTCAAGGTTAACTTTCGAGATTAATTTCGATTGGTTCAGGATCGAAATTGGTATTAGTTTGTTGTTTGTTTCTTTTTTTAGTATTTAGATGTTAGATATTTAATATTTAGATTTTTTTTCTTCTACCTTATTTCTAACTTCAAAATTCCTTATTTTATTTTCAATGTCAAGCTGAATTCAGTTCAGCTTCTCACTTTTTTAAGATGAGTTCCTGAAACAAGTTCAGGATGACTCAAACTTTATTCTTCAATTGTCATTCTGAATGAAGCCTTGGCGTAATGAAAAATCTTTTTAGATTCCTCAACAAACTCTAAATGACATTTTTTATTTAATTTTTAGAAGTTAAATTTTCTCATATCTAACTTCTAATATCTCATATCTATAATCTACCCTCTAAAATACTCCACCGCATTTTTGAAGATATTCATATATCCATTTCCTGGAATGTTCTTGAATAATCCTTCTTCGTAACGCTCTGGATGTCCCATTCGTCCGTAAACTTTTCCACAAGGCGATACAATTCCTTCTACCGCAAACGTAGATCCATTTGGATTATAAGGCATTTTTCCAGCTAATTTTCCATCCAAATCTACAAACTGAGTTGCGATTTGTCCTTTATCAATTAACTTTTCTAATTCAACCTCATTTGCTACGAAACGACCTTCTCCATGCGAAAATGGAATCCAGAATTCTTGACCTTCCATTCCTTTTAACCAAGGTGAGTGCGATTTATTCACTCTCACTTTCGCTAATTGTGTAATGTGACGACCAATTTCATTGAACGTTAATGTTGGTGTATCTTCTTCTAAATCTTGAATACGTCCATAAGGCAATAATCCTGATTTAATCAATGCTTGAAAACCATTACAGATTCCTAAAACCAAACCATCGCGCTCTAATAAATTGTGAATTGCATTTTTGATTTTCTCATTGCGTAAAACCGTTGCAATAAATTTACCTGATCCATCTGGCTCATCAGCAGCTGAAAAACCTCCTGGTACAAAGAAAATATTGGCTTGATTGATTTCATTTACAAAAGCATCAACTGATTCTTCAACATCTTGTTGTGTTAAATTACGGAAAGGCAAAGTCGAAACGATTGCTCCTTCTCTACGGAACGCTTTTGCTGAATCATATTCTGAATTTGTTCCTGGGAAAATTGGAATGAAAACTTTTGGGTTTTCTACTTTATGATCGGCGAAGGCAAAACAAATTTGTTCTGCTTTTAAATCTTTTTCCTCAACAACAGTTTCAGTAGTTGATTTATATGGAAACAATGAATTGAATGTTTCTTTCCATTGTTGTTTTAATTCAATCAAATTAATTTCTTCTCCATTAAAGTTGAACGAAGTTGAATCATTTGTCTGACCTAAAACATGATAATTTTGAGCGATTTCAGCAGGAATATTTAAATCATCTGAATGTTCAATTACAATCGAAGCTGGATAATATTTTGCTACATCTAAATCAGTTTTGATTTCAAATCCGATTTCATTACCAAAAGCCATATTCGCTACAGTTTCTGCAATTCCACCAAATTTAACCGTCATCATTGATTTTACATCAGCATTAATTGTTCCGATAAAATCAAAAATAGCTTTTGTATTTGCTTCGTCGATTAAATAATCTTCTGTTAATGTTGGAATAAAAACTGAAAGTTTAGAATTCTTTTCAACTAAAGTTCCTTGTACAATTTTTTCAGCCAAAGAAGGCGCAACTGCAAAAGAAATCAACGTTGGCGGAACATCAATATCTTGGTAAGAACCAGACATCGAATCTTTACCTCCAATTGCAGGAATTCCGAACTGTTTTTGTGCTTCAATCGTTCCTAATAAAGCCGCAAATGGTTTTCCCCAACGCGTAGCTTCATCACGTAATTTTTCAAAATATTCTTGAAAAGTTAAACGAATATCAGCGTAATTTCCACCAGCAGCAACAATTTTTGTCATCGAATCAATTACCGCAAAATAAGCTCCGTGATAATTTGACCAACGAGAAATTGTAGGATTGTAACCAAATGAAGCAATAGAAACTGCATTTGTAAATCCGTCTGTTGGGAATTTTTGTACCGAAACATCTTCTGGTGTATCCATTGTTTGTCCACCAAAAGCATTCAAAATAGTAGAACGTCCAACGTTATTGTCAAACATTTCTACCATACCTTTTTGCGACGCATGATTTAACTCTTGCATCATTGCAATAAACGCTTCTTTATTGAAGGCTTTATTCTCAAAAGGATTTGTATATTCTTCGTCCGTAACTTCGATTTTAGCTTGTTTACGAACGCCATTTGTATCTAAAAATTTACGGTCTAATTCAACAATTTTTGTTCCTTTCCAAACCAAAGTCATTGTATCATCTCCCGTTACCTCAGCAACACAAGTCGCATCAAGATTTTCTTCTTTTGCTAATGAGATAAATGTTTCCACATCTTTAGCCTCAACCGCAACAGCCATACGTTCCTGAGATTCAGAAATCGCTAATTCTGTTCCGTTTAATCCAGCATATTTCAATGGAACTAAATCTAAATTAACATTAATTCCGCGTGCAATTTCACCAATTGCAACAGAAACACCTCCTGCTCCAAAGTCATTACATTTTTTGATTAATGCTAAAACATCTGGATTACGGAATAAACGTTGAATTTTACGTTCAACAATTGCATTTCCTTTTTGAACTTCTGCTGATAAATCGTCTAATTTAAGACCATCGTGTGTTTTAGATGAACCAGAAGCTCCTCCTACTCCATCACGACCTGTTGCTCCTCCTAATAAAATAATTCGGTCACCTGCAACTGGTTCTTCACGACGAACATATTCTTTTTTTACAGCTCCAGCCACAAAACCAACTTCCATGCGTTTTGCTTTGTACCCTTCGTCATAAATTTCTTTCACAAAAGTTGTCGCTAAACCAATTTGATTTCCATAAGAACTGTATCCGTTTGCTGCTTCTTTAGAGATTTTACGTTGTGGTAATTTACCTGGTAACGTATCTTCAATTTTTTCTAAAGGATTTGCAGCTCCTGTAATACGCATCGCTTGGAAAACGTAAGAACGTCCACTCAAAGGGTCGCGTATTGCTCCACCAACACATGTCGAAGCTCCACCAAATGGTTCCACTTCTGTTGGGTGATTATGTGTTTCGTTTTTGAATTGTAATAACCATTCTTCTTCAACACCATCTACATCGATTGGAACGACAATAGAACATGCGTTAATTTCTTCAGAAACATCAATATTTTTCACAACTCCTGTACGAGAAAGATATTTTCCCATCACAGTTGCTAAATCCATCAAACGAATTGGTTTAGTTATTCCTAATTCTTGACGAACTTGTTGGTAATAATCGAATGTTTTTTGAAGTGTTTCGTTAAATTTAGAATTAAATTGAACATCTGTAATCTCCGTCTCAAAAGTTGTATGACGACAGTGATCAGACCAATAAGTATCTAAAACTTTTAACTCAGTTTCGGTTGGATTACGATTGATTGATTTGAAATAGTCTTGAATAAAAACTAAATCATCCATCTCTAACGATAATCCAAATTGGTTGTA
Source organism: Empedobacter sp. UBA3475 (assembly GCF_002378465.1). Classification (NCBI taxonomy): domain Bacteria; kingdom Pseudomonadati; phylum Bacteroidota; class Flavobacteriia; order Flavobacteriales; family Weeksellaceae; genus Empedobacter; species Empedobacter sp. UBA3475. The sequence goes on from NZ_DFRA01000026.1 coordinate 54,777, forward strand.
AATGTCTTGTAGTTTATTTTCGTCAGCAGAAATAAAACCTTCAATAATTGGAACTTCTGTAGCTTCTGGATTAGCTGGAATTTCCATTTTTGAAAGATCTTTCTCGCGCGACTCAATTGGATTGATTAAGTAATCTTTTACTTTCTTTAAATCTTCCACAGACAAATCATCATTGAAAACATATAGTAAACCAGATTTTACGGTTACATTTTCAACATTCATCAACACTAAACATTGTTCCGAAGAATCATCGCGTTGATTATATTGACCTGGTAAAAATTCGGTTGCAAAATAATTTTTAGAATAAGGAATGCTTTCGTTAACTGCATCTTCTACGTATTTGAAAACAACGTCTGTCACAGGATCGACAAACACCTTATTTTGAACCTCTTGTAATTGGCTTTCTTCTATATTAAATAGATCATAAATAACAAAAACCTTGCACACAATTGTAGGTACAAGGTTTTTGAGTTCTATTGTAGTCTTCTGACTGATAACGTCAAAATTTGATTTCTTCTGAATGAAAAGTCTGTGGTTCATTGTATTGTTTGCTGTACTATTTGGTTTAATGTGTTTAAACCATTTGTATCATCTACATCAACAAACAAACTATTTTCTAACGAGAGTGGTTCAAGACTCATTTTGTAGAAAAAAAATTCATTTGTAGTGGCAATTTTTTATGGTCTGCCGTAGAGACGCTCAACCTTATTATGAGCTATACAAATGTTGTAAACTTTAAAAACTAAATCACCTTTAAAAGTGAACTGCAAAATTAAACATTTTAATTAGTAAAATCAAATCTAAATCAACAATATTTTATTTAATTTTTTGGTTAAATATTTTTCTTAAAATTTAAGCATGATTATCAATCAAATGTCCCTTTTTACAACAAAAAAATCCTTATCAAAATTGATAAGGATTTTTCGTTTTCCGTAATTATCTTGTAATTGTCAAATCGTATTCGTTGTCTGATTCATCATATTTATATGATAATTTCATATTGAAATCTTGCATAAACTTTTTGCAAAACGTTTCTATATTTAATGAATCTGGAAAAGTAGCTTTGTTAACTGTCATAAACAAAGTTGTCCAACTTGTATTGTCTTTAAAAATTGTAGAGAATCTTTTCTCCCAATATGTTAAAAACTTTTCTTCTTTTTCATTGATTAATATCTCTTCCATTCTACCTACTTTATAAACCAATTACAAATTTACAACTATTTCTAATCAAAACCATTTTTTCACGAATTATTAACGTTTTCAGTTTCTATCTTTCATTCAAGAATCGCAAACTTAAGATTCGCTTAAGATTCACTTTTCCATGTTAATAATCTATTAAATATCAAGATATTTGAACAATAATTCAAAAACAAAATGTTTACAAATAATTTAAAAGGACGTTACAGTATTTTACTATTTTTCAGTTCGTTATTTATTCTAATTTCATTTATTCTACGCCTAATTTTTGCAATTTGGGTAAAAAGTGATTTCGATTGGAATATTGGCTCGTTATTGCACACTATTTTTTATGGATTGGTGTACGACATTAGCGTTGTAAGCTGTTTCACGTTATTCTTATCATTTTATTTTATGATTTTACCAAACAAATTCGTCAATTCATTATTTGATCGAACTTTCGTGTATTTCGTTTATACATTGTATTTGGTAATCATTTATTTTACATTTTTTGCCGAAGTTACATTTTGGGACGAATTCAAAAGCCGATTCAATTTTATTGCGGTCGATTATTTAATTTATACCTACGAAGTTGTCAAAAATATTCAAGAATCATATCCTTTACCAGTTTTAATTGGCGGAATTGTGTTGATTACAGGCTTGACAATTTTCGCAACAAAAAAAGGTTATTTCTTTTACAACACATTCCATAACAAACCAAAAACAAGTCAAAAAATTGGCGTTTTTGTGTTCAATTTACTACTTGCGGTTAGCTCATTGTTTCTTTTAAATAATGATAGTAGTTCAACTTCAGAAAATCGATACAACAACGAAGTTTCTAAAGCCGGAATTTTTTCTTTCTTTTCTGCTTTCCGAAATAATCATTTAAAATACGACGAACATTATAAATCTATTCCGATTGAAGATGCTTTTGCAGTGATGAAATCTGAATTGCAAGATTCGAAAACTGTTTTCGATCAACAATTCAAAAATCCAATACGAAGAACAATTTTAGCGAGTAATCCGTCACAAGCAGAACAAAAACCAAATGTGATTTTTGTGTTAATGGAAAGTATGAGCGCTTCATTTTTGCAAGAGCAATTCAACGGAAAATCAATCACTCCAAACCTCAACGATATAGCGAATAACAGCATCTATTTTTCGAATATGTTTGCCAACGGAACGCGTACTGTTCGTGGAATGGAAGCTGTTACATTATCAATTCCTCCTACACCTGGAAATAGTATTGTGAAGCGTGTTGATAATCAAAATTTATATACTATTTCGAATGTTTTCAAAGCAAAAGGATACCACAATATGTTTTTTTATGGTGGCGATGGATATTTTGATAATATGAATGCGTTTTATGGTGGAAATGGTTTTGACATTTACGATCGCGGTCGTGGTAGCGTTTTGAGTGATAAAATCAATACCAATCGATACAATATTAATGATGATGAAGTTACTTTTGAGAATGCTTGGGGAATTGCCGATGATGATATTTACAGAAAAGTGATCAAAGTTGCCGATGAAAAATACAAAACAAAACAACCATTTTTTGCTTTTGTCATGTCAACTTCTAACCACAAACCTTATACGTACGAAGATGGAAAAATTGATATTCCGTCTGGAACTGGTCGTCCTGGAGCTGTAAAATATGCCGATTATGCAATTGGAGATTTAATTGCAAAAGCGAAAACAAAACCTTGGTTCAGCAATACCGTTTTTGTGTTTATTGCCGATCACTGTGCAAGTAGCGCGGGCAAAGATGCAATTGATGTAAAAAACCATCACATTCCGGCATTTATCTATAATTTAAAATCGCACGCAAACGAAAATGTCACAAAAGAAGTTTCTCAAATTGATATTTTCCCAACGTTATTTTCGTTGTTCAATTGGAAATATACATCTCAATTTTATGGAAAAGATATTTTTGATCCGCAATACAAATCGCGTTCTTTTGTTGGTACGTATATTAAATTGGGAATGAAAAAAGGCGAAGATGTTTCGATTTTATCTGATCAAAAGAAAATCAATCAATACAAATGGATTGACAAAAATTTAATTGATACAAAGGTTGATCCTATTTTCGAGCGTTCTATCATATCTAATTATCAAACAGCCGATTATTTATTTAGCAATCATTTATTAAATGAAAAATAAAATCATTTTTATCATCAATCCTATTGCTGGAAAGGGAAAAGGACGAATGATTGAAACTGAAATTCAACACTATTTTAGTCAAAAAAATGTTGAATTCGAAACATTTTTAACTGAAAATATTGGTCACGCAACTGAAATTACAAATCAAGTTCTGACAAAAAATCCTAATATAATCGTAGCTTGTGGCGGTGATGGAACGATAAACGAAATCGCTCAAGCCTTGGTTGGCAGCAATGTTACATTGGGGATTATTCCGATTGGTTCCGGAAATGGATTAGCGGCGAATTTACACATTCCTAAAACCACAGAAAAAGCTTTTGAGACGATTTTGAATGCAAAAATCAATAAAATTGATGCAGGAAAAATCAACGAAAATTACTTTTTTAGCAATATGGGATTGGGAATTGATGCAGATGTAATTAACAATTATGCGCAAACCAAAACCAGAAATTTTTTGGGATATGTAACTGCCAGTACAAAAGCAATTTTTAACTTTCAACCGAAAAAATTTAGCATCAAATTAGACAATGAACATATATTAGATGATGATTTTTATTTTGTGTTCTGCTCTAACTCTAACGAAGCGGGTTACGGCATCTCATTTTCACCCAATGCAAAATTAAATGATGGAAAATTAGACTTTCTTGCAGTAAAAAAGCTTAATTTTATACAACAAATTCAGTTTTCGGCTAATGTTTTAGGAAAACGAATTGAAAAAATGAAGCAAGCAAAAGTATTGCAAGTCAATTCAGTAAAATTCAATTCCAAACAACCAAAAACAATTGCTCAAGTTGATGGTGAAGCCGTTATTTTTTACCAAAATTCTATTGAAGTTTCGATTGTTCCGAATGCTTTGAATGTTATTGTTCCGAATTAGAAAATGAACAAACCAAAAGTTTTAATTGTTGAAGATGAATTGGGAATTGCCAATTTTATGCTTCAAGGTTTAGAAGAAGAAAATTTATCGCCAACGCACTGTTTAAGTGGTGAAGATGCCTTAGTGAAAATAAATAACGAGAAATTTGATGTTATTTTATTGGATTGGATGATGTTAAATATTTCTGGATTAGACGTTTGTAAAGCAATCCGAAATTCTGAAAATATGAACCAAAAAACACCCATTATTTTCATTACAGCGAAAGATACAGTTCAAGATACGATTGAAGGTTTGAATGCTGGTGCAAATGATTACATCAAAAAACCGTTTGATTTTAATGAATTAGTAGCGCGAATAAACGTTTATCTTCGTCAAAATGAATCGAATAATCTTTTAAATTTCGGAAATATTTCAATCAATCCAGAAACACATCAGACTTTTTTAGACAATAATTTAGTTGAATTAACATTAAAAGAATTTCAACTTTTAGCTTACCTTTTCAAAAATAAAAACCGAATTTGTACACGCAAAGAAATCATTGAAAACGTTTGGGACATTCACTTTGAATACGATACAAGTGTAATTGATGTTTTTATTAACGCGATTCGTAAAAAATTAAATCTAAAAAAAGACGATCCGCGCTTACATACTATTCGTGGCGTGGGTTATATAACAAACGATGTTTAAAAAATTATCTGTAAAAAATAGAATTGCAACCTTTTACAGCATTTTATTTTCTGCTGTTTTACTCATTATTTTTGGGTTAATTTTCTTTGTTGTAAATAGGGGAATTAACAAAACAATGTACGAAACGTTGGAGGAAGAAATTAACAGTCACGTCGATTATGTTTTACACGAACCTACATTAGAAAACTTCGTTCAACCGCGCGAATGGGAAGAAGTAGAACATACAGACATTGCGCTGAATCCTGTTTTTATCTCAATTTATGATAAAAATTTCAACTTAGTTGAAAGTTCTCCAAACATGGTTCAAAATCAATTGGATTGGAACAATGAAGAACCAGAAAACAAGCCATTTTATGCTGAATATAATTCAATTCAGTTATTAATTTCTCAAGCAAAATTAATTCATCATGGCGAAGTTGTTGGTTATTTAGTAATAGGCGTTTCTACAAAACACAATCAATTAGCATTAGATTATTTAAAAACTGCCTTACTTATTATCTTTCCTATTTCAGTTTTATTGACGTTTCTTTTAGCTCGTTTTATTGCGGCTAAATCGATTAAACCTGTTTTCAATGTGATTCATACAGCGCAATCGATCACCGAAAATAATCTTTCAGAACGCATTCAATTACCTAAAAATAAAGATGAATTATTTCAACTTTCAGCAACAATAAATTCACTGTTAGATCGATTAGAGTTTCAAATTTTAAAAGCTAAACAGTTCTCGGCTGATGCTTCACACGAACTTCGAACACCTTTGGCGATTATAAAAGGAACATTGGAAATTTTGATTCGACGCGAACGCACGCCTGAGCAATACAATGAAAAAATAGATTACACATTGAAACAAGTGAATCGTTTGGATCGTTTGGTAGAACAATTTTTGTTGATTTCTCGTGTAGAAAATAATAGTTTAGAGTTGAAAACTTCTTTATTTGAGCTAAAAACCGAAGTTTTAAAATCAATTGAACGTTTTGATGTTTTATTACAAGAAAAACAAATTTCTGTCGATACAGAACAACTTCAAGCTTGTGAAATTGATAATTACCAAGAATTTTTTGAGATTATTATAGATAATGTTTTATCAAATGCTATAAAATATTCTAACTTAAAAGGTCAAATAACAATTCTTTCTAACATCGAGAATAATAGTTATGAATTGATTTTTGAAGACAATGGAATTGGAATGTATCAAGAAGATTTAAAATTTGTTCAAGAACGATTTTTCCGAATTCAAAATGAATCTACACTAAACATTTCCGGTAGCGGACTTGGATTGAATATCGCGACACAATTAGCTAAAATAGCTGACATTAAAATGCGAATTGAGAGTACCCAAAATATTGGAACTAAGATTATTTTAACATTGAGTATTGAAAATTTTTAAGTAACTTCAATTCATAAAAAATATCAAAATGAGCCAACACGAATATACAAACGGAGAAATTACTATAATCTGGAAGCCTGAATTATGTCAACATGTAGGTATTTGCGTAAAACTACTTCCAAATGTATATAATCCGAAAGAAAAACCTTGACTAAAGCCAAAAAATGCAAGTAGTGACGAACTTATCAAACAAGTTCATCAATGTCCTTCAGGTGCGTTGAGTATAAAGTAGTAAAATAAATATTTTAGCATTTTATGTTTCTATGTAGCTAATCTTTAACTTCCCTCTGATTTCTTATTCATTAAATAAAGTTCGTATATTCGCAAAATCAAAATTTAAGTAAGACACAATGTAAAAAATAATTTCTTTCAGACAAATCAGAACAACAACCTCAAAACGGTTGCTGTATTGTTTCACTTCTAAAGAAAGGAATTATGCTTACTTTACAAAATATTTCATATCTACATCCAAACAAGAATATACTGTTTAGCGACATTAATTTAACAGTACAAAATCAAGAAAAAATTGCTTTAATTGGTAACAACGGAGTAGGAAAATCTACTTTATTGAAAATTATCGCTAAAAAATATCAACCATCAAATGGTCTAATAAACATTGAAACTGAACCTTATTATGTTCCACAAATTTTCGGACAATTCAATCAGTTGACGATCGCTCAAGTACTGAAAATCGAAGATAAATTAAGTGCTTTGAACGAAATCTTAAACGGAAACACAAGTGAAGATAATTTCAATTCACTCGATGATGATTGGACAATCGAAGACCGTTGCAATGAAGCATTAAGTTATTGGCAACTCAACGATTTGGACTTGAATCAAAAAATGGAAACTCTAAGTGGTGGACAAAAAACAAAAGTTTTTTTAGCTGGAATTTCCATTCATCAGCCCGAATTAATTTTATTGGATGAACCTAGCAATCATCTCGATAATGTAAGTCGTCAACTTTTATATGATCTAGTTCTCGATACAAAAAGCACGTTAATCATCGTAAGCCACGACAGAAAACTTCTAAACCTTCTAAATAGTGTTTATGAGTTAAGTAAAAACGGGATTAAAGTTTATGGTGGAAATTACGACTTTTATAAAGCTCAAAAACAGATTGAAAACAATGCCTTGAATCAAGATATTCAAAGCAAAGAAAAAGCATTGCGGAAAGCCAAAGAGAAAGAACGAGATACTTTAGAACGACAACAAAAATTGGATAATCGTGGAAAAAGTAAACAAGAAAAATCAGGTGTTGCTCGAATAATGATGAACACTTTGCGAAATAATGCCGAAAATAGTACATCAAAATTAAAAGGTGTTCATGCAGAAAAAATTAATGGAATTTCTCAAGATTTACAAACGCTTCGCTCCTCTTTATCTCCTTTAGATAAAATGAAATTTGGTTTTGATCATTCAGACTTACATAAAGGAAAAGTTTTATTTACCGCAACTAACGTTAACTTTAGTTATAACGATAAACTGATTTGGAAAAACAACTTAAATTTTGAGATTACAAGTCGCGAACGCATTGCATTAAAAGGAAAAAACGGTTCAGGGAAAACCACGTTGATAAAGCTTATTTTAGGTAAGATAAAACCGCAAAAAGGAACAATTTATCGAGCAGAAAATAAATCCATTTACATTGACCAAGATTATTCGTTACTTAATAATAAACTAAAAGTTTATGAGCAAGCACAACAATTCAATACCTCAGCATTACAAGAACATGAAATCAAGATTCGTTTAAACCGATTTTTATTTTCAAAAGACGACTGAGAGAAACCTTGCTTAATGTTGAGTGGTGGTGAAAGAATGCGTTTATTACTTTGTTGTTTAACAATAAACAGTAAAGCTCCTGACATTATTATTTTGGACGAACCTACCAATAATTTGGATATTCAGAACATTGAAATTTTGACAAAAGCTATAAACGAATATCAAGGAACGCTAATCGTTGTATCACACGACGAAGCATTTTTGGAACAAATAAAAATAGAACGGACGATTGATTTATAAAAAACATAGTAAATAATCAAATTCCTTTCAATGGATTCAAAAGTTACTCAATCCCACATTCGATATATTTTTGGAATTCTTGAAAAAGTTTGAAGAAGAAAAAAATAATGAGTTTATAAAAGCTATATGCATAAAATAATACCTTCATTGTTCACAAGTAATAAGAATGCATTCAATTTTAATCATAGACGATAAAACAAAAATCAGAACACTCCTAGCTCGAATTAGAAGGTTTTGAAATACATCAAGCAGAAAATTTAAAATCAGGGATAAAAAAAATTAAAACACTTACTCCTGAAGTTATTTTATGTGATGTAAAATTACCTGATGGTAATGGTGTTGAGTTTGCAAAAGAAGTCAAAGAACAAATTTTAATTGTAATGGAAGCTTAACGAGCAGAAACTCCATAGCCCAACTTTGTAGAAAATATAGTATAAGTCAATCTCAATTTTATAAGTGGAATAAAGAATTTTTAGAAGCAGGTAAAAAGCGATTATCGGGTGATATAACTCGAGAAAAAACGTAAAACATTTCTGTTGCTATCTGCAAACTTCTTTCTGCATACACTTTTGATTGCTCTGCTGTATGGTCTGAAACTTTAGGATCTTCAAATGTTATCGGTATTCTTTTTTCAGCTCCTGCAATAAACGGACAATCTCCAGTTTTGAAGCGTAAAAATCTC
>NZ_DFRA01000036.1:0-57846 GCF_002378465.1 Empedobacter sp. UBA3475
TTACCTAAATGCACTACGGGTATAATATTATATAACGTTATTCTAAATCCTCACAACATCTGGAACTAATATCTCATACTTCCCTCCGTTTCGCATAACATCGCGAACAATACTTGAACTGATGTAAGCTTTACCAGAAGATGTTAATAAAAAGATTGTTTCGATATTATGATTGGTAATTGCTCGGTTTGTGTGCGCAATCGCTTTCTCAAATTCGAAATCGGCTGGATTACGAAGTCCTCGTAAAATAAATTGTGCATTTACTTCATCACAAAAATCGACAGTCAGACCTTTGTAAGCCATTACTTCTACATTTTCGAATTTCGCAACCGAATCTTCAATAAACTTAATTCTTTGCTCCAAAGAGAACATATAATTCTTTGATGAATTTGTACCGATAGCAACAATAATCTTGTCAAATAAAGGAACTGCACGCTCTATAATATCTAAATGCCCTAAAGTAATTGGATCAAAAGATCCAGGAAAAACGGCTATTCTATCCATGCTGAAGGTCTATTTAAAGCAAATTCTATTTCACTATCCATCAAATCTTCCAAAGCAATTCCTGCATGAGCAGCTTGCTGAGGAAAAATACTTGCAGGAGAAAAACCTGGCAACGTATTCATTTCAATAAAATGCGGCTCTCCGTTTACAATAATATATTCTGAACGCGAAAAACCAGACATATTAATACATTTATATGCTTTAGCCGCAATTTCTCTTACTCTTGCTTCAACTTCTGGTGTTAAACGAGCTGGTGTAATTTCGTCAGACAAACCATTATATTTTGCATCATAATCAAAAAATTCTGTGTGCGAAACAATTTCTGTAATTCCCAACACCATTGTTTCTCCTTTGTAATTTAAAACTCCGACCGATATCTCAGTTCCATCTAAGAAAGATTCGATCAAAACTTCTTTATCTTCAAGAAAAGCTTTTTGCATTGCAGCTTCAAATTCATCTTCTTTATGAACTTTCGAAATTCCTAAACTAGATCCTGAACGATTTGGTTTCACGAAACAAGGTAAACCAACTTGATCGATAATTTCTTTTGCAGAATATTGATCTCCTTGATTAAGATAAATTGATTTCGCGTGTGGAATTCCATATTTACTCAATACTGCGATACAATCTTTTTTATTAAATGTTAAGGCAGATTGATAAAAAGGGCATCCATTGTATGGTAAACCAATCATTTCAAAATACGCTTGCAAATAACCATCTTCGCCTGGCGTACCATGAATTGTATTAAAAACGACATCAAACGTAATTTTTTCTCCATTTTTTTCAAATGAAAAATCACCTTTATTGATTGGATATTTTTCGCCTTCAATTTCGGCAAACCAACCTTCTTTTAAGATTCGAACCCTTGTTCTGTCGTACTTTTCTGGATTTAGACTTGAGTAAATTAACTCGCAACTTTTCAACGAAATCACGCTTTCATCCGTATATCCACCTGCTACAACTGCTACTCTTAACATGTTTAATTTAAAATTTATTCAAATATAGAACTTTGACATCAATCATAAATATTATTTTTAAACTATATTTGTGCGACAATTTATCATTTCAATGAAAGGAGTAAAATCAATCATTCAAGTTTTGCTGAATGTAGCTATTGTAATAGCGCTATCATTTGGGCTTTACCATTTTATTTTTAACATTTGGTTAGATTCGTATACAAATCACAATGAATTTGTTGAAGTTCCGGATTTATCTAAAATGAATATTACTGATGCTACAGCTAAGTTAGAAGAACTTGGTTTGACATACGAAGTAGATAGTTCTCGTTTTGATCCAAATACGAAACCTTTTGCTATTATGGATTTTTATCCTGCAGCAGAATCGCGTGTAAAAGAAGGTCGTCGTATCTTTATTAAGTCAAATCCGAAAACATATCGTCCAGTTGAATTACCAGATTTAGTTGGAAAATCAAAACGTTTAGCCTTTACACAATTAGAAATTTCTGGTCTTAAAATTGGAAAAATAATTTACGAACCAGATTTAGCAAAAGATGCAGTTCTTAAAATATTATACAACGGAAAAATTGTAAAAGCAGGAGAACAATTACCTCGTTTTGCGACAGTTGATTTGGTATTAGGACGCGGAATGTTATCTGGTGTTAGAATGCCTAATTTGGTTAATTTAACATTGACAGAAGCTAAAAAATCAATCAAAGATAATTTCTTCGAGATTGGTCAAATCAAATTTATTGGAGCTTCTCATGATACAATCAACGCAAGAGTTGTTTATCAATTCCCATTTGCTACGGATACTTACGATCAAGGTCAACCAATTGATATTTGGTTATCAACAGAACCTCGCGATAAAATTAGAACGCAGTTAAAAGAATTGGATGTTCAGTACAAAAACTTTGGCGAAGATACAATTAGCGGTTCTCAATATAGAGATATTATAACACAAAAAGCTGAACAGCAGATCAAAGATATGCAACAACAGCAACAACAAAATAATCAGCCTACAGAGCAACAAAAGCCTACAGAAGCGCCTAAAGCTCCAGAAGAGATTATTATAGAATAGAAAGAGAATAAATGACAGAAGATTTAGAAGATTTCTTACAAGAGGAAAACGACAATAAATTATACGAGCATTTTTCAATAACGGTTGACAAAGGTCAATCGTTATTGCGTATAGATAAGTTCTTAATGATTAGAATTGAGAACGCAACAAGAAATAAAATTCAACAAGCAGCCGATAACGGAAACATTTTAGTGAACAATGAATCTGTAAAATCGAATTACAAAGTAAAGCCTGGAGATTTTATTCAGATTATGTTAGAAACTCCTCCACGCGAGAATGAAGTTATAGCAGAAGATATTCCAATCAAAATTATTTACGAAGATGATCAAGTTGTCGTAATTGATAAAGAACCTGGAATGGTTGTACACCCTGGACATGGAAATTATACAGGAACTTTGGTAAATGCCTTAAAGTTTCATTTTGATAATTTACCATCAATGTCAGATCAGATGGAACGTCCTGGTTTGGTACACCGTATCGATAAAGACACAAGCGGACTTTTGGTTATTGCGAAGACAGAAGTTGCGATGACAAGTTTAGCAGAACAATTTGCAGCTCACACAACAGACCGTTTATACAATGCTTTGGTTTGGGGAGTTTTGGCAGAACAAGAAGGAACAATTACAGGACATATTGGTCGACACTTAAAAGATCGTATGCAAATGGCAGTTTTTCCTGATGGAGATCAAGGTAAACATGCTGTGACACATTATAAAGTAATGGAGAATTTTTCTTATGTTACATTGGTCGAATGTAAATTAGAAACTGGTCGTACACATCAAATTCGTGCGCATTTCAAACATTTGGGTCATCCATTATTCAATGATGCTCGTTATGGTGGAGATCGCATTTTGAAAGGAACAACATTCAACAAATACAAACAGTTTGTTGACAATTGTTTCGCTGCTTGTCCTCGCCAAGCTTTACACGCACGCACATTAGGATTTGATCATCCTACAACAGGAGAACGTATGTATTTCGAATCCCCGATGCCTGCTGATATGATAGATATTTTAGAACGTTGGAGAAATTATTCGGCAAACTCTGTTCATGCAACAGAACCTGAGGAAAAAATTGATCGCAACGCAAAAGAAATGGAATAGATTTATTTTTAATTATAAAGCACTTCTACGGAAGTGCTTATCTATTTCTATATAAAAACTTACACGATTTTAATCAATGAATTTTTCAGAATTAAATATAATTGAACCAATTTTAAAAGCAATTGATGAGGCTGGATATACAGAACCAACCGAAATTCAAGAGCAATCTATTCCTTTAGTTTTAGAAGGAAATGATATTATTGGTTGTGCACAAACAGGAACAGGAAAAACAGCATCTTTCGCAATTCCTATTCTACAAAACTTAACAAATTCTCCGAGTAAAGGAAGAAAAATTAGAACATTAATTTTAACGCCAACACGTGAATTAGCCATTCAAATCAACGAAAGTTTTAAATTATATGGTAAAAATTTACCATTAAAACATTTAGCGATTTTTGGAGGTGTTAATCAAAATCCACAAATTGGAGCCATCAAAAATGGTGTTGATATTTTAATTGCAACGCCTGGTCGTTTGTTGGATTTGATTGGACAAGGACATTTAAAAATTAATCAAATAGAGATTTTTGTTTTAGATGAAGCCGATCGTATGTTGGATATGGGATTTGTTCATGAAATCAAAAAGATTTTAGAAATCATTCCAAAAGAAAGACAATCACTTTTCTTCTCGGCAACGATGCCAAAAAACATTCGAAAATTTTCTCATTCAGTTCTTCGTCGTCCAAAAGAAGTCAGCGTGGCACCTGTTTCTTCGACTGCCGAAACAGTTGAGCAATTTGTTTATCATGTAGACAAAGACATGAAAGTAAAACTTTTGGTTAGCATTTTAAACGAGCATCCAGAAGATCGTACCTTGATTTTTACACGTACAAAACACGGCGCAAATCGTTTGGTAAGACACTTGGAAAAAGCAGGAATCCCTGCTGCGGCAATTCATGGTGATAAATCTCAAAATGCAAGACAACGTGCTTTAAATGATTTCAAAGAAGAAAAATTAAAAGTATTAATTGCCACTGATATTGCTGCTCGTGGAATCGATATTGATCAATTACCTTATGTGATCAATTACGAATTACCGAATGTTCCTGAAACATATGTACACCGAATCGGACGTACTGGTCGTGCGGGACGCGAAGGAAAAGCAATTTCTTTATGTGCTGCTGACGAAAGAGGTGATTTGGCAAATATTGAGAAATTGATTGGTAATTATGTGACGGTGATTAAAACACCAAAAGAGTTTTATAAATTACCTGACGCAAATAGTAACAATAATAATTTCAAGAAAAATAATACAGGTTTTAAACCCAAAAAAGATACGAAACCAAAGAATCCTCATCGAGGAAGAAGAAAATAAAGCAAAAAAAAATCACTTCGAAATGAAGTGATTTTTTTTATATTTTTCATAGTTGAGTTAAAATTATTTCTCATCAGCATATTTATCTACAATCATGCTCAATGCGCCATCAGTTGTAATATTACACGCCGTTCCAAAACTATCCTGCAATGCGAAAATAGTCAAGATTAGAGCTACTCCAGCTTCATCAAATCCTAAAACATTTGAAATTAATCCTAACGAAGCGACAACTGTTCCACCTGGAACTCCTGGTGCACCAACTGCAAAAACGCCTAAAAGCAAAACAAAAGTTACCATTGTTCCTAAATCAGGAATATGACCATACAATACTTGCGAAACCGTCATCACAAAGAAAACTTCTGTCAAAACCGAACCACATAAATGTGTATTCGAGAAAAATGGAATCGTAAAATTAGCAATCGTTGGTTTAATTACTTTACTATCGTCAACTGCTTTCACAGCAATACCCAAAGATGCAGCAGATGACATTGTTCCAACAGCCGTTAAATAGACAGGAGGATAATGTTTTAGTAGTTTGAATGGATTTGTTTTATGATAAAATCCTGCGATTGTATACATTAATGTCATCCAAATAAAATGACCAATAATAACGATTAAAATTACTTTCAAGAAAACTGGTAATTGTTTTTCAATAGAACCTTCATAACTCAAAATTGCAAAATTTGCAGCAATGAAAAAAGGTAAAATCGGAATCAAAACTTTATTTACCAAAAGAATTACAATATCTTTGAATTGATCAAAAATCTTTTCTAATTCCTTCGCTTTTGTAATCAAAATTCCCATTCCTAGCATCAACGAAATAACCAACGCTGTCATCACCGAAAAAATTGGCGGAATATCTAATTGAAATAAAATTTTTGGAACTTCTCGCAACGAATCCACTGAAGTTGGAATAGATAAATTTGGAATGATTTGATAACCTGCAATCATCGAAAATAACCCCGCTCCTATTGAAGATAAATATGCAATTAATAATGAAAAACCTACTATTTTAGCAGAGCCTTCGCTTAATTTCGTAATTGAAGAAACGATAAAACCAATCACAATTAACGGAACCAAAAAGAAAATTAATTGCCCTGTAAAATATTTTAAGGATAAAACAACTTGAATTGTATTTTCGTTCAGATAATTTCCTAAAACCAAACCGGCAATCACACCCAAAAGCAATCGAAATAATGTATTGCTCGCAATCTTTTTTAACATTTGACACAAAATTTGCGACAAATATAAACTCTATTAATTTAATAGACTAAATATATTTTTGGAAATATTTAAATTTTTTCACTAAATTATATGACATTAAAAAATACACTATCACTCTGATTTCTATTTATAATCTTTTCATATCACTCTGGTTTGCCCAAGAGTCATTATTTTAACACTCCTCTCTCACAAACTGAATTGCTAAATTCAGCGCATTATTGGAAACAATTTTAATGAATTCTTCTCGATCTAAATAGGGATAAAAATATTTTTTATTCAATGTTGAATGACCATTTGTAACAGAAATCCAAACCGTTCCAACTTCTTTTCCATCTTCGCCTTTGTTTGGACCAGCGACACCAGTTGTAGAAATACTAATATCCGTTTTTAATTGATTTCGAACACCTTTTGCCATTTGTTCAGCAATCTGTTCCGAAACTACTGTAAATTCATCAATATCAGATTGATTCACATTTAGCAAATTTACTTTTACAGAAGTGTTGTACGAAACAATTGTTCCAAAATAATAAGTAGAACTTCCCGAAACAGACGTGATCAAACTTGCTATATTTCCTCCAGTACAACTTTCGGCAGTCGAAATTGTCAATCCTTTTTCTTTTAAAATATCACCCAAAATTTGCTGCGCATTTCCTGAATTTTCAGAAACTAGAAATTCTCCTGCAATTAATTTGAATTGATTGATTTGATGCTGAATTTCATTTTGTAAAAATTCTTTATCTGTTCCAAACGCTGAAAATCGTAAATCAATAGAAGTTCGATTCGGTAAATACGCCAAATGAATAAATTCGGGCAAATTATTTTCCCAATCTTCTAACAAAATTGCTAAATCACTTTCAGGAATTCCACTCACCAAAATATCACGATGAACAATAATTTCTGATTGAAATTGGTCTTGTAATTTTGGAATAATTTCGTCACGCATCAAACCTTTCATTTCAAAAGGAACGCCTGGTAAATTGATGATAATTTTATCATTAATTGTAGTCCAAAGACATGGTGCTGTTCCATATTTGTTCTGAATAAATATAGACTTTTCTGGAATTAACGCTTGATCTTGATTCAAACTATTTAACTCTTTTACGTAACCTCTGGCAACAAATAATTGAACAATATTTTCTAAAATTTTAGGTTCTTGAACCAATTCACAATTTAAAAATTGACACAAAGCTGCTTTGGTTTTATCATCTTTTGTCGGTCCTAAACCTCCTGTTACAATTACAATATCTGATTTTGATATGCCACGTTGAAATCCTTCAATTATATGTTGCAATTCATCTTTTACAGAAATAATTTCTTCCACTTCAATCCCAATCGTATTCAATTGTTTGGCGATAAATGCAGAATTAGTATCTACAATTTGACCAATTAATATCTCGTCACCAATTGTGAGTAATGTCGCTTTAATTTTCATACATAAAAAAACTTGCTTAAAGTTAAGCAAGTTTGATTTCATTATTTATATGATTTTATTTTCTATCTACACCTTGATTATGTAATTCGCGCTGTTTTTGATTATCCTCTTCAATCATTCTCATAAATTCTGAATAGGATACCTTTTGTAACTTATTATTTATTGTAAAAATTGGTGCTTTTTTTAATTCTTTTTTCTTTGTCGCATTCCACGAAATCATCACTTCTACATCATCTTTCGTGTATTTATAATGCAATTCTAAAATCAAACCTTTTGTACCATAATATTTATCTGGCGAATACGAATAAGGAATTGAAGGCGCATACCAAGCAATAACTTCAACATCTTTGTATTTCCCGATTGCTTCTTTGGTTTCGATTCCAAGAATAGTTTTACTTTTTCCGGTGTCATTAAAATTTACATAATTCAGCGAATCATAAATGATCATTTTCTTTACAAACAAATCTGTTTCATTGTAAAAAACTTTCTCTTTGTAATCAAAAATTGGTTTTTCTCCTATATCTGGACTAATTCCCATTGAACCTCCTTGTGCTTGTTGAGAATTATCTATTTTTTGAATATTCACTGATTGACTTTGAGTTTTATTATAGGAAAATTGATAATTAATCGAAGGAATATTTTTAGACATTTCTAAAACTTCGTCTCTTTGTTTTTGATCTGGATAATATTGCTTCATCTCTTCTAAAGCTTTATCCGTAAAATGAATTTGAGGTTTTACTTCAAAATCTATTTCATAAAATTGTGCTTGTACAAAACTTGAAATGAGAATGATTAGTATTAATAGTTTTTTCATGTTAATTATTTTTTATCAACTCCTTCGCTATTGTTTCTCAATTCATTCATTTTTTTATTAGCTTCATCATAAATTGCATCAGTTTGATTTGCTTTTACCTCAATTCCTTTTTTAGGCACACTTATTTTAGGCGATTTTTTAGATTCTTTTTTAGCAATTGCTAACCAAGAATTGATCATTTCCGAATTATCAAAATTTAATTTATAGTGTAACTCTAAAATAAAACCTTTTGAAGTCGTATAAATATCAGGTGTATATAAATATGGAATATCTTTTGTGTACCAAACAATTATATCTATATCGTTTAATTTCCCTGTAGCTTCATAAGCTTTAAAACCAATAATATCCTTTGTTTTTCCTGTATCAGTAATATTAATCGGTATTAAATTATCTTTAACTAAATAATTTTTACCATAAACGTCTATTTCGTATGAGAATTGATTCAATTTATAATCATTTACAACAATCCCTCCCATATTCATTGGTACTTTAGAAATCATAGATTCATTATCTTGATTATTATTTATACGACGAATATATTCCGATTTACTTAACGATTCATTGTAAATAAACTTAAATGTTTCCTTTGGTGGATTTTGATTCATCTCAATCATTTTCTTGATTTGCAGCTTATCACCGCCAACTGCTTCTTCAAACCATTTTAATCCTTCTTCATTGTAATGCGTTTGAACTTGTGTTTCGTAAGTAATTTCATAAAACTGCGCTTGCGCAAAACTTGAAATAATAATGATGATAATTAGTGTTAATAGTTTTTTCATAGTAGTTTAATTAAGATTTAAATATAATAAAAAAGAGACACAATAACTTGTGTCTCTTTAAAATATGATGAAATAATTTTGATTATAAAATATGTTTCTCTGCATGATAAGAAGAACGAACCAAAGGTCCTGATTCTACATGACGGAATCCTAATCCACGAGCGAAGTCTTCATATTTTTTGAATTGTTCTGGCGTAATAAATTCTTTCAAAGGCAAATGTTTTTTCGTTGGTTGTAAATATTGACCAATTGTAATGACATCTACATTTGCATCAGCAACTTCCTGAATTGTTTCAAAAACTTCGTCTTCAAACTCACCTAAACCAAGCATGATTCCAGTCTTTGTACGACGTTGACCTGCTTCTTTTGCATAACGTAGAACTTCTAACGAACGATCATATTTTGCCTGAATACGAACTTCTCGTGTTAAACGACGAACCGTTTCCATATTATGAGAAAGCACTTCTGGTGCAGCTTCTACAATACGATCGATGTGTTTTTCAATTCCTTGAAAATCTGGAATCAAAGTTTCCATCGTTGTTCCTGGGCTAATTCTACGAACAGCATGTATCGTTTCTGCCCAAATAATAGATCCCATATCTTTTAAATCGTCACGGTCAACAGACGTTAAAACCGCATGTTTTATTTGCATTAATTTGATAGAACGCGCTACTTTTTCAGGTTCTGCCCAATCCACTTGATCTGGACGACCAGTTTTTACGCCACAAAAACCACAAGAACGTGTACACACATTTCCCAAAATCATAAATGTTGCTGTTCCTTCACCCCAACATTCGCCCATATTAGGACAACTTCCACTTTGGCAAATTGTGTTCAATTTATATTTATCAACTAAACCTCTTAATTCACGATGTTTTTTCCCTGTAGGCAATTTTACACGCAACCATTCAGGTTTTTTTACTCTTCCATCTGGTAATAGCTCAACACTCATACATTACTTTTCTGATTGGCTAATTTACAATTTATTTTTCTAAAATAAATTCAATTGTTGCGATTCTAATTCTAACAAAAATTGTTTGCGTTTCTTTCCGCCTGCATATCCAGTTAACGAACCATCCGAACCAATTACACGATGACAAGGTACTATGATTGCAATTTTGTTTTTCCCGTTCGCATTTGCAACTGCTCGTATCGCTAATAAATCTCCAACAGCTATCGATTGATCTTTGTATGATCTTGTTTCTCCAAACGGAATTTTGATTAATTCGTTCCAAACTTTTTTCTGGAAATCTGTTCCAATCAAATCAAGCGGAATGGTAAACACTTTTAAATTCCCTTCAAAATAATCGTTCAATTCATTTTCTAAACGGTTCAAAACCTCATCTTCTTTTTCTAAAATATCACCCAAGTTTTCTATTTCTTTGAGTTGTTTTTCGGTCGATTTTCCATCAAAAAACTCTAACATACAAAGTCCTTTTTCCGACTTTATTGCAAGCATTTCTCCAAGAGGTGTTTGTATTTTTTTTGAGCGAAACATTTTATAAAATTTTAGTTGAAAGTTAGAAAAATATAGTCGTAATTTGGTATCAAATTTGTTGTTAAAAATATCATAAAATTAATTTATGAAAAAATCTATTTTCGCGAGTATTTTCGCATCTTTCATTATATTCTCTTGTCAATCAAAAGGTGTTCAACAAGAACAAAAAAATACAGATTCTTTCAAAGAAATTACAGAAGCTGTAAAAAAAGAACACAATTCTATGAATTCGTTGGATTGGGCTGGGAAATATGAAGGAATTTTACCTTGTGCCGATTGCGAAGGAATAAAATATATTGTTGAATTGAAAAAAGATGGTAACTTTTTTATTGAGCAAGAATATTTAGGAAAAGAAACAGTTTATCAAGACGAAGGATTTTATAAATGGGATGCTTCTGGAAATGTTTTACATTTAAATTCGAATATAAGTCCATTAGTGTTGAAAGTTGAAGAAAACAGATTGAAAGTTTTGGATCAACAAGGAAAAGAAATTACAGGAAATTTGACAGATAAATACATCTTGAAAAAGACTAAATAATAAAAAATAAAAGGCAATCTCGATTACGGATTGCCTTCTATTTTTGAAATTATTTTAGTTCAATAAATGATCTTCTGTCAATTTTTCAAAAACTTTAATTACACCAATTACTTGAATTTCTTCTTGTAAATATTCTTCAAAAGTAAAATAGTTGTAAGCTTCAATTTCATTTGTTGGTTTTATTTCTTCGTTCAAATCGTACAGAAAACAATCTTGTTCCATCAAAAGATTCTGTTCTCCATATGCTTCAGCTGTAATATGACAATAAAAATTGAGCTCTTCTCTTACTAAATCCAAACTCAATTCTTCTTTTATTTCTCTTACCAAAGCTGTTTCAGAATTTTCACCTTTATCAATTTTTCCACCTGGTAAATACCACGCTTTTTTATTTTTGCTAAATGTCAAAAGCAGTTTATTATTTTTAATAACTAATAAACCCGCTGTTGGTAATTGAATCATCTTTTATTTTTCTAAACTTTTTTGCCATTCCCAGGCAGTACGCATACTTTCTGATAATTTTGTTTCAGGTTTCCAACCCAATTCTTTTTCTGCTAAAGAGTTATTTGCATAAGCTTCGATAATATCTCCTGCGCGACGCTCTTTGATTTCGTATTTCAATTTCAAATCATTGGCATCCTCAAATGCGTGAACAACTTCTAAAACCGTAGATCCTGTTCCAGTTCCAAGATTAAAGAATTCTAGCTTTGCTTTATTTTTATTTTCGATCAAACGAGTTACGGCTTTTACGTGTGCATCAGCCAAATCATTTACATCGATATAATCACGAATTGCCGTTCCATCACGCGTTGGATAATCATCTCCCCAAACTGATAATGCTTCTCTGATTCCAGCCGCAGTTTGTGTAACATAAGGAATTAGATTATTTGGAATTCCTTTTGGTAATTCTCCAATTTTAGCTGTTGGGTGTGCACCTACGGGATTGAAATAACGTAAACAAATCACATTTTTATCAAATGCTGCTGAGAAATCTTCTAAAATTTCTTCCCCCATTTGTTTCGTTTTTCCATAAGGAGATTCAG
Organism: Empedobacter sp. UBA3475; assembly: GCF_002378465.1. Taxonomy (NCBI): domain Bacteria; kingdom Pseudomonadati; phylum Bacteroidota; class Flavobacteriia; order Flavobacteriales; family Weeksellaceae; genus Empedobacter; species Empedobacter sp. UBA3475. The sequence goes on from NZ_DFRA01000036.1 coordinate 12,282, forward strand.
GTTTTTTTAGTGGAGTTTGCTCATCAATAGGCATTTTATCCGCTTGTCCGTAAACTGTACAAGACGAACTGAAAATAATATTATTAGCATCAAAATCTTTCATTGCATCCAAAAGATTAATTAAACCTAAAAGATTATTTCGATAATACATCAACGGTTTTTCAACAGATTCTCCAACTGCTTTATGCGCTGCGAAGTTGATAATTCCATCTATTTTATTTGTTTTGAAAAATTCGTTTACTTTTTCTTGATCTTTTAAATCAATCTCGAAATAAGTTGGTTTTGTTCCTGTAATAGAAGTAATTTTATCCAACACACCAATTTCTGTGTTCGATAAATCGTCTATAATCACAACTTCATAACCTGCATTTTGTAAAGCTACAACTGTGTGCGAGCCAATATAACCCAAACCTCCAGTTACTAATATTTTACTCATTTTTAATATTTAGTTTTTATAGTGAAATCAAATTTAGGAAAATAAAAAAGCTTCTGAAACTAATCAGAAGCTTTTTCGTATTATTTTTAGGATAAATTATTTTCCAAAAAATTCGCGAACAGCAGAAGTGATGTAAGCCAATTGCTCCTCATCTAACTCTGTGTGCATTGGTAAAGACATTACTTCTTCTACCAATTTGTTTGTATTTGGAAAATCTGCATCATTATAATGCCCGTTATCATACGCTTTTTGTTTGCGTAATGGAACAGGATAATAAATCATCGCAGGAATTTCTTTTTCAGTCAAGAAAGCTTGTAATTCATTACGTTTACCATTTGTTACACGTAACGTATATTGATGGAATACGTGAGTTGTGTCTTCTCCTTTTACAGGCGTTAATAATGCATCAATATCTTTAAAAGCATCTGTATAATAAGCCGCAGCTTTGTTACGAGCAGCGTTATAATCATTTAAGAAAGGTAATTTACGACGTAAAACTGCTGCTTGAACAGAATCCAAACGAGAGTTAACACCAACTTCATCGTGGTAGTAACGTTTGTACATTCCGTGATTTACAATTCCACGTAAACGATGTGCAATATCATCATCATTTGTAAAAATTGCTCCACCATCACCATAACAACCTAAGTTTTTTGAAGGAAAGAAAGATGTACAACCAATGTGACCAATTGTTCCAGCTTTTCGACCTTTGTAATCCGCTCCAATAGCTTGTGCAGTATCTTCTACAACATATAAGTTATGTTCTTTTGCAATTGCCATAATCTCGTCCATATTCGCACATTGACCAAATAAATGAACTGGAATAATTGCTTTTGTTTTTGGCGTGATTGCCGCTTTTAATTTTTCTGTTTCAATTGTAAAAGTATCATAATCAACGTCAACTAAAATCGAATTTAATTTCAATAAATCAACAACCTCTACTGTTGCAGCAAATGTAAAATCTGCCGTAATTACTTCATCACCTGGCTCTAAACCTAAGGCCATCAAAGCAATTTGCAACGCATCAGTTCCGTTTCCACAAGGAATTACGTGTTTTACATTTAAGTAATTTTGCAATTCAGTTTCGAATTGTTTTACTTCTGGTCCATTAATAAAAGCAGCCGAATCCAAAACATTCAAAATTGCTGCATCAACGTCTCCTTTTATTTTTTGATATTGACTTTGTAAGTCAACCATTTGTATTTTTTTCATAACTTAATGAATCTTTCAAAATCTACAACTTTAAAAAGTCGTTATTATTACAACAAATGTACAAAAAAAGCTCATTCTAAATTTTTAACTTTGCAACATTGTGCAAGGATTTTATAACACATCAATTAAAGCGTACGGAATGGCGCTAAAATTGGCTTCGAATTTTAACGAAAAAGCAAAACTTTGGGTAGATGGAAGAAAAAATTGGGAAGAAAAAATAGCTTCTAAAATTTCAGAAACCGATAAAGTTTTGTGGGTACATTGTTCATCTTTAGGCGAATTTGAACAAGGTAGACCAGTGATCGAAGCATTGAAAGAAAACTATCCAACACATAAAATTGCTGTTTCATTTTTCTCTCCTTCTGGTTATGAAATTAGAAAGAATTATCAAGGCGCAGACGTTATTTTTTATTTGCCTTTGGACACAAAATCAAATGCAGAAAAGTTAATAAAAGTGCTTCATCCAGAAATTTTGATTTTGGTGAAATACGAATATTGGTTTAATTTGATTATCGAATTACATCAGCAAAACATTCCTACAATAGTGGTTTCGTCAATCTTTAGAGAGAGTCAAAATTTTTTCAAAAAAGACGGAAATAATTGGTTTGCGAAAAAATTAAGTTTGATAAATCATTTCTTTGTTCAAAATCAAAAATCAAAAGATTTACTGGATTCAATCAATATCACACAAAATACAATTGCAGGCGATACGCGATTTGATCGTGTCAAACAGATCATTCATCAAGATAATGAATTGGATTTTATGAATGATTTTAAACAAAATTCGAAATTAATTGTTGTTGGAAGTTCTTGGCCAAAAGATGAAGAATTATTTGTGAATTTAATCAACCAAAAATTAAATAATGATTGGAAAATTGTTTTTGCACCACATAATTTGAATGATGCTGAAATCAATTCTTTTCTGAATAAAATCAATCAAAAAGCTGTTAAATTTTCTGATTTAGAAAAAACATCCAATCAAGAGTTAATCGATTCGAAAATATTTATTCTAAATACAATTGGTATTTTATCAAAAGTCTATTCTTATGCAGATATTACCTATATTGGCGGAGGTTTTGGTGCAGGAATTCATAACACGTTAGAAGCTGTAACATTTGGAAATCCTGTCGTTTTTGGTCCTAAATACAAGAAATTTCAGGAAGCTGTGGATTTGATAGAAGTTGGCGGAGGATTTTCTATTGCTAATCGACATGAATTTGATACAATTATGAATCGTTTGATGAACGATGAAAATTTCCGAAAAGAAAGTGGAAAAAAAGCTGGAGATTTTGTTCAAGATTCACCAAATGCAACTAAAATTATTTTAGAATATTTAGATGATATTTGTAAATCTTAAAATTTTATCAATTTTTAACAAATAAGGCACAGAAATTGTGAATCAGAAAAGTATTATTGATTTTTTTAAAGTGTAAATCAATCTTCTGTATGAATAAAACTTTACTTTTGAATTAATTATTATAACTCAGACTTAAGTAATAAAAAAATGAAGAAACTTATTTTAGGAATAGCACTTTTCGGTGGATTAAGTGCAGCAAATGCGCAAATTGATTTAGGAGTAAAAGGAGGTCTTAACTTCCCGACTTTATCTGGTGATTCTAGAAAAATTTACTCTGATAGTCAGGGAAATGGTTTAGGAACTAAATTTAGAACTGACTTTTATATTGGTGGTTATGCAAACTACAAAATAACAGATCAAATTAGTTTTCAACCAGAGTTATTATATTCTAAACAAGGAGCTGGATTGAAAACAAATGATAACTCAAAAGCTAAATTAATTACACATAATATTAATATTCCATTGATGGGACGTTATGAAATTATGGATGGATTAAATGTTGAATTTGGTCCACAATTAGGTTTCTTAGTTTCTGCTAAAAAGAAAACTGAAGAAGGAAAAATTAATGAAAAAGAAAAATTTGTAGATAATTTCAAAACATTTGATTTCGGATTAAATTTTGGTGCAGCATATAAAATTACAGATGAATTAGAAATCAATGCTCGTTTTACAAAAGGATTATCAAATATTAATGATTATTATTCACAAACAATAAATGACAATTACAAAATTACTAACACATACTTTAGTGTTGGTATAGCGTATAAATTAGCTGAAATGTAATTTATTTCAAATCAAAATATACAAAGGAGCTTTTAGCTCCTTTTTTTTGTGATTACTTGTAAAACAATTTTGCCTTGTCAAATTAAATTCTATATTTGTAGTAATAAAAATACAGTTGTAGATATGAAAGTTAAATTATCAAGAAGAGAAGAGGAAGTAATGGAAGTTATCTGGAGCGGAAAACAAGTTTTTGCGAAAGATATTATCGATTCGTATGACAATCCAAAACCTGCAAATACTACAATTTCAACCTTATTAAAAAGGATGCATGACAAAGGCTATATTGATTACGAACAAATGGGAAACTCGCGTCGATATTATGCTTTGGTGAAAAAAGATGATTATTTTTCGAAAGAAGTAAAAGGAATGATTTCGAACTTCTTTAATAATTCGGCAACACAATTTGCTTCATTTTTTGCAAAATCGAACAATATGTCGGTCGAAGAATTAGAAAAATTACGTGATATAATTGACAACGAAATAGATCGCAAAAAGAAATAAACTATGGTTGCTTTTTTTATAAAATTTATTCTTTGTTCCGGATTTTTATATTCGTTTTATAAACTTTTTTTGGAACGCGAAAGCATGTATAAAATCAATCGTTTTTATCTGTTGTTTTCGTTGATATTTTCGTTAATCGCGCCTTTGTACAAAATTGATTTGCCTATCACAGCGACAGAAACAAATATTTCGCCCGAATTATTGGCTTTTCTAATGCAAAACCCTGAATTGTTGCAACAAGAAAAAGGAATTAATTTTGGTGATATTTTGACTGTTATTTACATTTTGGTTGGCGTAATATTTCTTGTAAGATTTATCTACAATTTGTACGAATTGATGTTCAAAATTAAGACTGAGGAAAAAATCAAAGATCAAGAAATTACATATATTCTTGATTTAGATTCGAATCAGCCGTATAGTTTTTGGAAATATATTTTTATTCCGAAAAAGCAACTAAAAAGTTTACATCAAAATTTAATTGATCACGAAAAAGCGCATTGCATTCAGAAACATAGTTTGGACATTTTGTTAATTGAAATTTTTCAAATTCTTTTTTGGTTCAATCCGTTTATTTATTTCTATAAAAAATCAATCAAACTAAATCACGAGTTTTTGGCAGATGAATATGTATTGAAAAGAAACTCAGATTTAAAAACTTACCAACATCAAATTTTGGATTGTATTGCAACGCAAAATCCATCGATGATGGCAAGTAATTTCAATTTTATTCTAACTAAAAAACGCCTGCTTATGATGACAAAAAATACATCAAAACGAAAAGTGAAAATTCTATCTTTTGCTTCGTTGCCTTTTATATTGAGTGCTTTTGTACTTTTTAGTCAAAAATCGTTTGCGCAAGAAGTTGAGATAAAAGCTCAAAAAGTGGAACAAGCGTTGGAAAAACCTGTTCAATCGCAAGCCGAAATTCTTCTTGGACAAGCAACTACTTTGAGAGATTCGCTTCTCAAAACAGATCAAGCTAAAACAACAACTCCAATAGAAAAAGTGATTACGAAAGATGAGTTAAAAATGATTTTGAAAAGTAATCCGCAAAACAAAATTATCTTGAATGACGCAGGAGATATCATTCTGAATGATTCTATCAAAATAAAAGATATTGTTTTGAAGAAAAATATGGTTCCTACAATTTTATATGGAACGGACGGAAAAGTTTTGCAAAAAATTGATCCAAAAGATATCGAAAAAGTTTTTGTAAGAAAAAGCGGAGGTGAAGATTTTATTGAAGTTATCAAAAAAGATTCAAGCATCATCAAAATTTTCAATTCTGAAAAAGACATTCCGAATATCGATAAAAAAGTAAAAACAGCTAAAATGCCAACAGTAAAAAATAATATTACGTTGAAAAATGGTTACTCTATTTATACAGATAAAAATGGTGTTGAGCACAAAATTATTAGTTCTGAAATTGATAGAGTTTATTTAGAGAATCAATTAAAATCAAAAGGAATTGATAATAGTTATAGTTTAAGTTTTTCAAAAAATAAAGTAGTTGATAATACAGAAATAGAAAAACAAGTAAAAAATGCGCAAGCAAGAGATTATGATATTGCAGCTGTAAAAACGGATACTAAAAATCCGTGGGCAATTACAGTAGAACCGCATTCTGCAAGAGAAGTAACGAAATTTAAAGTTGATCCCAAAAATCCCGAAATACAAAAATTAGGTACTTTTACTGTAAAAACATTTTATTCTGAAGATCCAAAAGAAATGAGTAAACATCTTGAGGAGAAAAAGAAAGAACTAGAATTACAAGAAAAAAATACTAAACAAATGCTAAAAGAGATTGAAAAAAGGCAAAAAGAATTAAAAAAAGAAATTAAGAAATAATAAAAATTTCATAGTATTTATAACATATTCAAAAAAAAGGGAAACTCGTTCAGGTTTCCTTTTTTAGTACGTCATGTTTTGGCATTCTGATTTTCTATTTTTGAGAAGATTGTTTAACTTTCCTAAAAATTCAGAATTTGTTACAAGCAGGCGATTTCAAAATTTACAATGCTTCCGCTGGAGCAGGTAAAACTTACACATTGGTAAAGGAATTTCTTTCGTTGTTATTGACGAATGAAAGCGATTATCATTTCGAGCATATTTTAGCCATTACATTTACCAATAAAGCGGCCGGCGAAATGAAGGAACGTATCATCGAAACTTTAGAAGAAATTGCCAAAAACCCTAATCCAAAAGAAGATGGCTATATTCTAGAATTAGCTTCAGAACTGAATTTGAAGCCTGAAATCATTAAGACAAAAGCATACAATATTCTGATTGCGATTCTTCATAATTATTCCAAATTTTCGATTTCTACGATTGATAAATTTAATCTTCGATTGATGAAATCTTTTGCACAAGATTTGGGTTTATCAATGAATTTTGATGTCGAAATGAATACGAATGAAATCATTAATGAATCTGTTGATTTGTTGTATTCAAAAATTGGGGAAGACGAAAAACTAACGCAAACAATGATCAAAATTGCATTGGATAATATGGACGCAAATAAATCGTGGGATATTCGAAAAACGCTTTCTTCAGACACTTCGGACATTTCTAATGATAGACATTTACAAGATTTAGAAAAATTAAAAAACATTTCGTTAGACGAATTTATTCGTTACCGAAAAGTTATTTTTGATGATATAAAAACTTTGAAAGATGGTTTGATTACAATCGGAAATGAGTTTTTCGAATTGCTTGCAAACAATGGAATTTCGGTAAATGAATTACCAGGAAAAAGTCGAGGAATTGCTGCTTTTTTCCAGAAATTAAAAAACTTTGATGGTTTTGGTTTGATTTTACCAACCGATGCGAATACAAAAGATATTTTGGAAGAAGGTTATCTTTCGAAAGTGAAAGATGTAATAGCAGAATCTATTTTTCCTCAAGTGAAAGATTTGTTCGAAAAAGCTGCGAACATCAATGATCACTTACTTTTGTTAACCTCAATTCAAAAAAATATATCCTCAATTTCGTTGATTAATGAAGTTGAAAAATCATTGGATTCGATCAAAAAAGATTCAAATGTTTTATTGATTAACGAATTTAATACCATTATCAGTAAAAATCTGCAACAACAGCCAGCCAATTTTATTTACGAACGAATTGGTTCGCGCTACAATCATTATTTTATTGATGAATTTCAGGATACATCGACGTTACAATGGAATAATCTGAATCCGTTGGTCGAAAATGCGCGTGCGCAATCTGACACGATTATGTTGGTTGGCGATGCAAAACAGTCTATTTATCGTTGGCGAGGTGGAAATCCTGCACAAATGATTGATTTAATCGATCGAAAAGAGGAAGAAAATATTAAAGTTGAAGAATTAGAAAAAAACTGGCGAAGTCACGAAAATATTATTCAATTTAACAATGAATTGTATTCGTTTATCGCGCCACAACTCAATTTGCCGAGTTTTCAATATTTGTACGAGATTGGAAATAAACAATTAACTAATCATCAAAAAGATGGTTTTGTCAAAATAAATTTCATTGAGCAAGAAGGTCGTTCGAAAGATTTATTTAAAGAACAAAATTTAGAATTAGTTCTTAAAACAATTGAAGATTGTCGAGCAAATGGTTTTTCATTAAAAGATATTGCGATTTTGGTTCGTAGTAATGCGCAAGGGATTTTGTTAGCGAAATATTTGACCGAAAATAACTTGGTTGTGATTTCAAATGAAGCTTTATTGTTAAAAAATTCTTTCGAAATTCAATTGATTGAATATTTGTTCAAAATCACATCAAATCCACAAGACGAACAATCAAAAATTCGTTTTTTGATGGTGGCTTATGAATTAGAATTATTCAAAACAGATGATTTAACAATCGCAGTTGAAAAAGCCTTAAAAGGTGATTTGCCAAAGTTTTTAAAATTAACCAAATCACTTGGAATTGATTTAGATTTTATTCAAGATCAAAACCTTTCATTATACGATTTCACCGAAAAAGCGATTCGAACTTTACATTTACAAGAGCGTTCACCAGCTTATATTTTGAGCTTTTTGGATGTTATTTTAGAATATTCATCAAAAAATGAATCTGATCTTAATTCATTTCTTGAGTTTTGGTCAACAATCAAAGATAAAGCGAGTATCAAAACACCAAAAGGTGTCGATGCAATTCAGATTATGACGATCCACAAGTCAAAAGGATTAGAATTTCCAGTTGTAATTTTGCCATTTTTGGATTGGCAAAGTAAGAATTCTAAAATTTGGATTCCATTACAAAAAGATGAGGAAAATCCGTTCGAAACATTTTATGTTGGAATTAATAATGAATTAAAATCAATCAAAAATGAAGCGATAAAATCGAAGATTGACGAAGAAGAGAATTTGGTTCAATTGGATGAAATTAATACGCTTTATGTTGCAACAACGCGCGCAAAAGAGCAATTGTATATGATAGCGCTAAAACCAAAAGAATCTTCGAAATCAAAAAATATTGCAAACTACTTGCACGAATTTGTTTTCAGTAAAGGTTTTTCTGAGGATGAAGTTATTTTGAAAGGTTCTCCAGAACGAATTTCAACCCCTAAAATCATAGAAAACTCTTCAGCTGAGTTAAAAATTTATTCTTCGGATTGGAATACGCGTTTAGTGATTAACACCAATTCAGAAAAAGCGCAAGAAAAGTTAAAATTCACCGAATTTGGAAATACAGTTCATAACATTTTATCGCAAATTGTTACACAAAATGATTTACCAAAAATCATCGAAAGTGAAAAACAGCGTGGTACAATTTCAGTCGAAAATGTAGAACATCTGCAAAAAACCTTGCAAAATTTATTACAAGATGCTAAATTAGTTCCATATTTTGCTGAAGGTTTAACGGTTTTGAATGAACGCGATTTTATTGATGAAAATGGACAAATTTTCAGAGCAGATCGTGTAGTAATTGATGCAGAAAATAATTGTTCGATTATCGATTATAAAACTGGTCAACCCGATTTAGATCATCATTTTCAAGTGAATAGATATACAGATTTTTTTAGAAATTTAGGTTATAATATTCAGACCAAAATCTTGATTTATATTGATGATGAACAGCAAAAAATAAATGTTGTAGAGGTATTTTGATGAATGAAAATGTAAAATTAAAATTAGCGAGTTTACCCGAAACGCCTGGTGTTTATCAGTATTATAACAAAAAAGGAGATTTGTTATACATTGGCAAAGCGAAAAACTTGAAGCGTCGCGTGAATTCGTATTTCAATAAACAACACGATTCAAAACGTTTGCGTGTTTTGGTGAGTAATATTGATAACATCGAAACCATCAACGTAAATTCTGAATATGACGCGTTGTTGTTGGAAAATAATTTGATTAAAGAACATCAACCGCGATATAATATCCTGTTAAGAGATGACAAAACCTATCCTTGGATTTGTATCAAAAATGAACGATTTCCGCGAATTTTTTCGACTCGCAATGTAATCAAAGATGGTTCGGAATATTTTGGACCATATTCTAACGGAAAAGCGATGAAAGTTTTGTTAGGTTTGATCAAAGAATTGTATCAACTAAGAACATGTTCGTACGATTTGAGCGAGAAAAATATTGAAAATCATAAATTCAAAGTTTGTTTAGAATATCATATTGGCAATTGTCTTGGTCCTTGTGAAGCTTATCAAACCGAAGAAGAATACAACGAACAAATTTCGGCAATTCGTAATATTATCAAAGGAGAATTTAACGAAGCAAAACAATATTTGGTCAATCAAATGACGAAATATGCATCGGATTTGAAGTTTGAAAAAGCGCAAATGATTAAAGAAAAAATTGAAGCGTTGCAGAATTATCAATCTCGATCTACAATTGTTTCGCCAACGATTACCAATGTTGATGTTTTTTCGATTACGTCAGACGAAGAATATGCGTATGTCAATTTCATGAAAATTTATCACGGTGCTATTATACAGTCGCATACAGAGGAATGGAAAAAGAAATTGGATGAAACGGACGAAGATTTATTGGAGCGCGCAATTATTGATTTTTCAGATCGATTTAATTTAACTTCGAAAGAAATTTATGTTCCGTTTGAATTGAGTTTAGAAATTCCGTTCAGAAAAATTACAGTTCCAAAAATTGGCGATAAAAAACATATTGTCGATTTATCATTAAAAAATACTCGAATTTATCGTTTAGAACAGCTTAAACAAACTAAAATCGTCGATCCTGATCGTCATACAAATCGTATCATGAATCAGATGAAAATTGATTTACGTTTACCTGCAGAACCTCGACATATAGAAGGTTTTGATAACTCTAACATTCAAGGAACGAATCCTGTTTCGGCTTGTGTGGTGTTCAAAAATGGAAAACCAAGCAAAAAAGATTATCGTATTTTCAATGTTAAAACTGTAGAAGGGCCAAATGATTTTGCAACTATGGAAGAAGTGATTGAAAGACGATATTCAAGAGTTTTGGCTGAAGGAGAATCTTTGCCTCAATTAATTTTGATTGATGGTGGAAAAGGACAATTAAGTTCTGCTCTAAAATCGATTGATCGTTTAGGGTTACGTGGAAAAGTTTCCGTGATTGGAATTGCGAAACGTTTGGAAGAAATTTATTATCCAGACGATCCTTATCCGTTATATTTGGACAAAAATTCTGAAACCTTAAAAGTGCTTCAACATGTGCGAGATGAATCGCATCGATTTGGAATTACGCGTCACCGAAATCGTCGAAGTAAAAACGCTTATAATTCGGTTTTGGAAGAAATAGAAGGTGTCGGTCCGCAAACAATTAAAGAATTATTAACAAAATTTAAATCGGTCGAACGAATAAAAAATGCATCTTTGTTAGAATTAACCGATTGTATAGGAAAATCTAAAGCAAAAAAAATAAAAGATTATTTTTCGAATGATGAAAAATCTACTAATTGACAGAGATTTAACGTCTCTTTTGAACAATCCAAAGTTACAAGCTACTTTGGCAATTGTTCCTATCACTTTATTTATACTTGGCTTGTTAAGTTATTTTGGAATTTTTTATTCGATGTTTAGCACGCTCGATGCGCAGCTAGGACATTTAGGAAGTTCTAAATCACTATTGAGTGCCTTATTAGGAAATCTTATCATTTTTATCTTTTTGGTATTGATGAGTTTTTTCACTGGTGTGATTTCTTTTGTTTACTTTATTGTGCATGCTTTAAAGAATCCAAATTTGATAAAAAGTGATGATCGTTTGGTCTGGATTACGATTATTATTTTTGGAAATGGAATAGGAATTTTTGTCTATTGGCTAACTCAAATCAAGCGAAAAAAGCCTCGTCCAATTATTGATTTATACACAGACGATATCTAAAAATATAAACTGTTTTACTAAATTGTAAAGCAGTTTTTTTATGAATTATTTCAAAAATTTGTACCTTTTAACTACAAATCAAAACAACATGAAAATAGTAGAATTATTAGCAAAAGAATTGCAAAACGAGTATCAAATTACCAAAGAATTTATTGCAAGATTTCCTGAGGATAAAACGACATACAAACCTCATGAAAAAAGTATGGATATTACAACTTTAACAAATCATGTGGTTGAAATATTTGCTTGGCCAGCTTTGATCTTAACAACTGATAAATTAGATTTTGCAGCAGGGGATTACAAACCGACAAAATTTACCTCTATTGAAGATTTACAACAAAAATTGGATGATGATTATGAATTAGGAAAAGCGGCGTTAGAGAATGTGAACGAAGATCATTTATCAAAAAGATGGCAAGTTACAGAAGGAGAAACTGTTTTTGCAGATTTTACAAAATATGAAGCAATTCGTCATGCTTTAAATCAAATTACACATCACCGCGCTCAATTGGGAGTTTTTTATCGCTTACTTGGAATAGATTTACCTTCGAGTTATGGACCAAGTGCTGATTCTCAAAAGTTTTAAAAAATAAAAAAGACCTCTAATAGAGGTCTTAAAATCATAATTAGTGTTAATTGTATTACTGATCAGTAATATTATTATCTCAAAAATATAACATATATCATATTTAAGCAAATCTAAGTTATGTTTTTTTTAAGAAATATTAACAATTTTATAATATTCGTAGTTAATAATCTATTTTATTAATTTTATCTAAAAAAGACATCAATAAATGTATCAATTAATATGAATTCATAAAAAAAGCTTTCGAAATCCTCGAAAGCTTTTTTGTATTTTGACTTTATATTGTTTTAAACAAAAGGAGTTTTTACAACTTCTGCTAATACATTTTTATCACGAATTTGAATTCTAATTGTTGTTCCAACTTTAGCAAAATCTGTATGAACATATGCTAAACCAATTCCTTGTTTCAACATTGGAGACTGCGTTCCTGAAGTCACAATACCGATTGTATTCTCGTTGTCATCTACAACTTTATAATCGTGGCGAGGAATTCCTCTTTCGATCATTTTGAAACCAACTAATTTCTTCTCAACTCCAGCTTCTTTTTGAGCTTTCAAAATATCAGAAGAAATAAAGTTTGTATCCAATTTCGTTACCCAAGCAAGACCAGCTTCTAATGGAGTTGTGTCATCGTTGATATCATTTCCGTATAAACAGTAACCTTTCTCTAAACGCAACGTATCACGAGAAGCTAAACCGCAAGGCTCAATATCGAAAGATTTTCCAGCTTCCATTACTTTGTCCCACATTTCGTTTGCTTGCTCATTCGCGAAATAAATCTCGAAACCTCCTGAACCAGTATAACCAGTTGCAGAAATAATCACATTTTCCATACCTGCAAACGTACCAATTGCGAAATGATAGAACGGAATTTCAGCTAAATTAACATCTGTCAATGCTTGCATCGCTTCAATTGCTTTTGGTCCTTGGATTGCTAACAAAGACATCTCATCAGATTTGTTTGTTAATTCTGCACCAAACGTATTGTGTTTGTTCATCCATTCCCAATCTTTATCGATGTTAGATGCATTTACAACTGCCATCCACTCATCATCAGAGATTTTATAAATGATTAAATCATCTACAATTCCTCCTTTTTCGTTTGGCATTGCATTATATTGAGCTTGACCAATAGTAACTTTCGTTACATCATTCGTCAATAAGTGTTGTAATAAGTCTGTTGCTTTTTCTCCTTTTACAAAAAATTGTCCCATGTGAGAAACATCAAAAACGCCAACTTTTTCTCGAACAGCAAAATGTTCTTGGTTAACACCTGCGTATTGCACTGGCATTTCATATCCAGCAAAAGGAACCATTTTCGCACCTAAATCTTTGTGCTTTTGGTTTAATGCAGTTACTTTCATTGTTTGTTTGCTTTGATAAGTTTATAATTCTCCCAAAAATAAGGAATTAATTGTTAGGAAAATTTCTTTAATAGAAGATTATCTAATTTTATGAATAATTTTTAAATTCCCTTCCGTCGCTTTATACGGCTCGAAACGCATAACCGATTTTCCTTTACCAAATTTGTTCATAAACTTTTCGTTTATTTTTCCTGATAATTTCAATGGTTGACAACCTTCGCAAGGAATAATCAAAATGGTATCGTTTGTTTTACCTTTTACTTTTACAATTTCGTACGAATAATCTGTATCCAAACGAGAATTAATAACATTTTCAATTGGTTTATTAAAGCTCTCAATAAAGAAAACGCGTCGATCTTTGTTGCTTCCAATAATAATTGCAGCACCAACTAAAATCAATAAAACGACAATTGATATGGTCAAAATTTTTTTAAAATCCATCTTTTTGGTTAATTCGTAGATTAAAAGTAATAATTCATTCCGAATGAAAAAAATATTCGTTTTATTTCCTATCTTTTTACTTCTATTTACATTGACAATGAATAGTTGTACAAAAGCAAAAATATTAAAAGAAAAACATTCAATTTCATTACAAAATATCCAAAATGGAGATTTGATTTTTGTTGGTGCGCAAACAGAAGAACTTTCGGGCGCGATAAATAGAGTGACAAAAATAAATGACGAAACCAATTTTGATCATGTTGGTTTAATCGAAAAAACTGATGATTCTATTTTTGTTCTACATGCTGCTCCAATGGGCGGATCGCAACGAGAGGAAATTCATCATTTTTACATTTCTCAAACCGAAAAGAATAATAAAATTGTCATTTATCGTCTCAAAAATGAATATCAATATACAATTCCTCATGCAATTGAAAAAGCTAAAACAATGCTCGGAAAACCTTATAATTGGTTATACATTTTGAATGATGACGAATTATATTGTTCAGATTTTGTGGAAAGAGCTTTTCGTGATGATACTATTTTTGAATTGATTCCCATGAATTTCAAAAACAAAGAAACTGGAATTATTGATGATTTTTGGATAGATTTCTATCGTAAAAAAGGAAAAAAAGTTCCGCAAGACGAACCAGGAACAAATCCAAATCAATTGGCAACTTCTAAGAAATTAATTAAGGTTGGTGAGGTGAAGTTTTAAAATGAAACTCTGAAACAAATTCAGAATGATTCATAGAATCTTTATAACAAATAAATTAATTCCTACTTTTACCACATGAAACAAAATATCATTTATAGTATCATTTTCTTTTTCGTGTTATTTGGACTAAAATATTTGTTCGATAAAAGCGATGTGCAAACAATGTTGGTTTATTCGGCAATTGGAACGGTTATCTTTTTTATTTATCGAGTTGTCATAAGAAAAATGTTATACAAACAAAAAGACCAAGAAAACTAATTTCCTTGGTCTTTTTTTATTGCTTGCATTGCTTCTTCAATGTGCGTTTCGGCTACATTTGAAACAATGTGTTTAATTAATTTTCCTTGTTTATTGAATACAAAAGTTTCTCGCGGTGTGATTAAGCCAAATTTCTTTTTGATTCCCAACAACTTCGACAACTTTGCTCCTTTATCAGAAAGCAACGGAAAGTTTAATTGATGTTTTGTATAAAACTTCTCGTGAGAAGAAGTTGATTGTCCATTTATTCCGACAATCACAGCGTCTAAAGCATTGAAATCTGCATTTACATCACGAAATTGACATACTTCTTTTGTACACATTGGCGTAAAATCCATCGGATAAAAGAATAAAACAAAATATTTTTTGTATAAAAATTCGTCCGAATTAAACCAATTTCCTTTGTTATCCTCCAACGAAAAGGTTGGAATGTGATCGCCTAATTTCATTCGCCTGCGTATTCTACAAAATTACGTGGAGTTTCGTATAAGGTTACTTTCAATTCTAAATCGGTCGCTAATTTTGCTCTAATTTTATTCCAAATCAAAATCACAATATTTTCGGCAGTTGGATTGATAGTTTTAAATTCTTCAATATCAACATTCAGATTTTTATGATCCAAATAATCTTCAACTTCAATCGCAATAATTTTTCGTAATTCGTCCAAATTCATCACAAAACCAGTTTCTGGATCAACTTCGCCTTTCACCGCCACAATAATTTCGTAATTATGCCCGTGATAGTTTGGATAAGAACATTTTCCGAAAACTTCAAAATTTTGTTCGTCGCTCCAATTCTTGTTAAACAATCGGTGCGCAGCATTAAAATGTGCTTTTCTGTTGACAGTAACTTTCATCTGTATAAATTTTTATTCTTCGATATACGAAACGTAATGTTCAAAAATTATTTTGAACCAAGCTGTATAATTCTGAGGATTTTTTTCCATATCTTTTTTCAAATCATCCAATTCTACCCAACGATAGGCCATCACTTCATCAGGATTTAGCTTTGGTTCATCATCAAATGTTCCGATAAAAACATGGTCTAATTCATGCTCGATCAAATCATTTTCTAAATGCGCTTTGTAAATGAAATTAAATTTATATTCTAATTCGCAATCAAATCCCATTTCTTCTTCCAAACGTCTGTGCGCCGCTTGTTCGTAAGTTTCGTTATCGCGCGGATGACTACAACATGTATTCGTCCACAACGTTGGCGAATGGTATTTGCTCGCAGCTCGTTGCTGAATCATTAATTCTCCTTTGGAATTGAATACAAAAACAGAAAATGCACGATGCAACAAACCAGCTACATGAGCCTGTTGTTTCTCCATCAATCCTAATTTTTGATCGTCCTGATCAACTAAAACTACAAATTCTTCCATTAAACAAAAATAGCCTTTTCTATAGGATTAAAAAAGAAGTTCGATTTCTTTGTGCTTAAATTCTCTCAATTCTTGATTGATTTCTATCAGTAAATTTCCCGCTTCATTTACATCTCTAATAATTCCGTCCACTTCTACTCCATCCAATCTAAAATGCGAAATTTCATCTTTTCTAAACAGATTATCTAAATAAGTTTGATGAATTTGTTCAAAATTTTTCTCTTCTAAAATTGAATATTCATTTTCGAAATAATGTATTAAATCTGCCAAAATTTCCTCGATGTCATATTCTTTGTCAGTTACTTTTCGAATAGATGTTGCTTTTGGTAAGTGATTAAAATCAGCTTGATTGACATTAATTCCTATTCCGATTACAGAATTCATAATTCCATTGGAACGATGATTTTCGATTAATATTCCACAAACCTTTTTATCATTTAAAATGATATCATTTGGCCATTTTACGTTAGATTTTGGATGAAATTGTTTTAAAAATAGACAAATAACATTCGAAATCCATTCATTAAAATAAATTAATTCTTGAAAACTATAATCCGTTTTCAGCAAAAAACTAAAGGTTAAATTTTCTCCAGCGACAACTTTCCACTCATTTCCTGCGTAACCTTTTCCTTTTGTTTGATTTTTAGCATGTATGACAGTCCAACTATTGGCATCTTTTTTGGACAAATCCACCAAGAACTCATTCGTATTAGGCAAAGAATCAAAACTAATTAAATACATTTTTTTTACTATTTTTATAGAGTGGTTAAAGTTATTTTAAAAAGTTTAAACTTTAATAAGGATTCACTAAATTTGCGAATTACAAAATAAAAGATGATAGATACTCAATATACAAAAGACTTGCTAGATAGCATTGTTGACGGAATTACAAATGTTAAAGGAGAAGAAATTACAATTCTAGATTTACGCGAAATTGAAAATGCATTTTGTCAATACTTCGTTATTTGTACCGGAAACTCGAATACACAAGTTAATGCTTTAGCAGGTTCGATTGAAAGAACTGTAAAAACAGAAATGTCAGAAAGACCTTTTCATGTAGAAGGAACACAAAACAATCAATGGGTTTTGTTGGACTACACAAATGTTATTGTCCATATTTTCCAAAAAGAATACAGAGAATATTACGATATCGAAAGTCTTTGGGGTGATGCTGTAGAGACGCGTATCGAAATGGAATATTAATCATAACTGAAACCAAAAAAAATTGAAAAAAAATAATTTTAAACCTTCGGGGTTTAATCCTACATGGATATATGCCATTATTGGATTATTGCTGATTGCCTTTCTATTATTTTCTGATAACATTGGAGGTGCCGGCGGAACTACTAAAAATATAGACCGTACGACTTTCCTTTCTTATGTAGAAAAAGGTTACGTAAAAGAAGCCAATCTAGAAAAAGAATCAGGACGTGTAAGTGTATATTTAACGGACGCAGCTCTGAATACTGAAGAATTTAAAAAGTTTAAAAAATCAAACGAAACTTTAAATCCTTTTGCTACAGGTACTCCAAACTTTATTTTCAATGTTGCTGATGCAGGAAATTTTGAAAAAGATTTTTATGCTAACGTAGAAAAGAGTCCAAATAAAACTGCCGTTCTTAACACACAAATATCAAATGGTTTTGGAAGTTTGTTTATGAATCTTTTTATTTCATTAATTTTCTTCGGATTAATCTACTTCTTACTATTTAGACGAATGGGCGGAGGCGGATCTGCTGGAGGTGGCGGAGGAATTTTCTCTGTCGGAAAATCGAAAGCGAAATTATTTGAAGGTGATGATCATATCAAAACAACTTTCAAAGATGTTGCAGGTTTAGAAGGTGCAAAAGAAGAAATCGAAGAAATCGTTGAATTCTTGAAACATCCAGAAAAATTTACAAAATTAGGTGGACGTATCCCAAAAGGAGCCTTATTAGTAGGACCTCCAGGTACAGGTAAAACCTTATTAGCAAAAGCTGTTGCTGGAGAAGCAAAAGTTCCTTTCTTCTCATTATCAGGATCAGATTTCGTAGAAATGTTTGTGGGGGTTGGTGCATCTCGTGTACGTGACTTATTCAAAAATGCAAAAGAAAAATCTCCTTCAATTATCTTTATTGATGAGATTGATGCAATTGGTCGCGCACGTGGAAAATCAAACTTTACAGGCTCTAATGATGAACGCGAAAATACATTAAATCAATTATTAACAGAGATGGATGGTTTCGGAACAGAATCTAACGTAATTGTGATTGCTGCAACAAACCGTGCTGATGTATTGGATAAAGCATTGATGCGTCCAGGTCGTTTTGACCGTATTATTCACGTTGATTTACCTGAATTAAACGAACGTAAAGAAATCTTCGCAGTTCACTTACGTCCATTAAAATTAGGTGAAGATGTTGAAATCGAATTTTTAGCAAAACAAACTCCAGGTTTCTCTGGTGCAGATATATTCAATGTTTGTAACGAAGCAGCTTTAGTTGCTGCTCGTAAAAACAAAGACGTTGTAGAAAAACAAGACTTTTTAGACGCTGTTGACCGTATTATTGGTGGATTAGAGAAGAAAAGTAAAGTGATTAAACCTTCTGAGAAAAAACGTATCGCTTATCATGAAGCTGGTCACGCTACAATTGGTTGGTTAACAGAACACGCTGCTCCATTGGTTAAAGTAACTATAGTTCCTCGTGGACGTTCGTTAGGTGCCGCTTGGTATTTGCCAGAAGAAAGACAAATTACAACGACAGAACAATTGTTAGACGAAATGTGTATGACAATGGGTGGTCGTGCTGCTGAGGAAGTTGTTTTCAATAATATTTCTACTGGTGCATTAAGTGATTTGGAAAAAGTTACAAAACAAGCTTCTGCAATGGTTAGTATTTACGGATTGAACAAAGAAGTTGGTAATGTTTCTTATTACGATTCATCTGGACAAAATGAGTATGGTTTCAGCAAGCCTTATTCAGAACAAACTGCTCAGGTAATTGATAAAGAGGTAAAAACAATGATCGAAGCTCAATATGATAGAGCAAAAGATATTTTACGTGAACATCGCGATCAATTAGATGTTTTAGCTCAAAAATTAATTGAGAAAGAGGTGATCTTTAGAGAAGATTTGGAAGAAATTTTCGGACCAAGAAAATTTGTAAACGAATTAGATCAAATCGAAGAAAAACAAGAAGAAGCTATAGAAGCTGGTTCAGAGCAAGTTGTTCAACCAGAATCTGGAAATGATATTTAATCAAATTCATTCAAAATAATAGAAAAAATCGTCCTATTTGGACGATTTTTTTTTTACTTCTTATTATATTGTTAAAAATTATTACCTTTAGGCTGTAATTGATTAATTTCATATAAAATCATGAGTTTTCATGTGGAAAGCAATTAAAAACCTACTTAAAAAAGCTACTGAAAAATCAGCAGAGAATTCAGATGATAATCACATTGATTTATTTCATCCGAATTATGCTGACCAAAAGATTTCTATGGATGAAGTATTTGCTACAAACTTTAATGTAGGTGGTGGACATTTTTTATTTTGTGATAATATAGAGGAGGCTTCTAAAAACCTTAAAGAGATTGTCAATTACGAAAATGTAACCGAATTAATTTGTCCTGATCCAAATTTACAACAGGTTCTTAATTCAGTCAATATTCCTTTTGTCGAAAATCCATGCGATTCTCGTTATACGCTTAGTTTTCTTAGTTGCGAATTTCTGATTGCTTTTGATGGAAGTATTATGTTATCGGCGCATCAAACTTATGGTAGAAATATTGCTGATTTTCCGTCAAATTTTATTATCTATGCACGCCCGTCACAATTAGTGGAAAATGTGAGTGTGGCATTACAGAAATTACGAACATTAAAAAAAGACAACCTTCCATCTAAAATAACTTCGATTCGAGGAAAAAATATGCACAAATTTCCCAACGTAGACAACGCGAAGAATATTTATTTGTTATTGGTTGAAGATTAGCTATGAAAAATTTAGCAATTAGAGCTTTCTCTGGACTTATTTACGCACTTATTATATTTTTCGGGACAACGATAAATCCAAAAGGTTTGATTGTTTTGATGATGGTTTTTGGACTTTTTTGTTTGTACGAGTTTTTTAAAATCACTAATCTTACCAATAAACTTTATCAATTAGGAGCACTTTTAGCTGCCTTAGTTGTTTTTGGATATTATGGAAAAGAATTTTTAGAAGCTTTCGAAACTTCAAATCATTACTATTTTCATTTAAAAAGTTTGTACTTCATCATTCCAGTTTTATTTGTTTTTAGTATTTATATTATTTTCAAATCAACCAATGAATTATTGAACGATTTTGGAAAAGCTACTTTAGGTTTAACATACGTTATCGCACCATTTGCCTTAGCATTAACTTTACCTAGTTTTGATTATAATTTAGGTGAAAAAGTGATGCATTACGAAGTGTTTTTCGTTTTCTTATTACTTTGGAGCAGTGATACATTTGCATATTTAACAGGAAACTTAATTGGAAAACATAAATTAGCACCTAAAATTTCGGGAGCAAAAACGTGGGAAGGTTTTTTTGGAGGAATTATTTTCACCATTATCGCTGGATTCTTAATTCAGAAATATTTTGGAGAGAACTTGCACGGAAACTGGATGATTATTGGTTTGATCGTTGCAGCATTAGGTCCATTGGGAGATTTGACAGAATCTAAATTAAAACGATTTTTTAATGTAAAAGACAGCTCTAACCTTATTCCAGGACATGGCGGTTTTTTAGATCGATTAGATAGTTTTATATTTGTCATACCATTTGTTTATTTATATTATTTATTAGTATATACTTTATGAAACTTCACAGAGAAGGAACAGCAATTTTGATAGGTTGCTTAATTTTATTTGCAATCGCTACAGGAGTATTACATTACTTTTTTCCTGTATATGGTTTTTACTTTGCCTTACCATTATGGATACTTTACGGATTTATCGTTTGGTTTTTCAGAAACCCAATTCGTGAATCAGATTCGTCAGAAAACTGCGTTATCGCACCAGTTGATGGAAAAGTTGTTGTATTAGAAGAAGTATTTGAAAGTGAATTTTTGAATCAAAAATGTATTCAATTATCAATTTTCATGACGCCTCTTAACGTACATGTAACGCGTTATCCCGTGAATGGAAAAGTGATTTATTCGAAATATCATCCAGGAAAATTTTTGGTTGCGTTTCATCCAAAATCATCAGAATTGAATGAAAGAACAACTGTTGTTGTAGAAAATGCAGATCATACAAAAGTTCTTTTCAGACAAATTGCAGGTGCAGTTGCACGAAGAATTGTTTGTTACAGTAAAGAGAATGACGACGCTGTTGCTGGTAAAGAATATGGCTTCATCAAGTTCGGATCGCGTGTTGATATCTTTTTACCACTTGATACTGAGATTAATGTAAAGGTTGGAGATAAAACAAAAGGTGGAATTCAGAAAATTGCACAATTGAAATAAATCAGTTAGTTGAACTCAATGTTTTTAACTAATTTTGTCAAAACAATTATAATAATATACCCATACAATAAATTTGTAAGACATGAAAAAATTAATTCTTTTAGTAGCTGTTGCAGCATTCGCTACTTCTTGTAACTCTAAAGCAAGTGTAAATCACGGAGTTCTTCCAGTTGTTCACGAACCAGCTACTGCAGAAGAAATGCACCACAAATCTGAAGCTGCTCACGAAGGTCACGAAAAACATGAGGAAGCTGTTGAAGAAAAACACGAAGAAGTGAAAGATTCTACAAAAACGGCAGAAACTCCGAAAGTTGAGAAAAAAGATACTGTAAAAGCTGGTCATTAAGATTCAGCTTTTTTTGTTTTTATAGATTTATAATCTGCTTATCATCGCCTATTACATAATTTTTATTTTTAGGGCGAATATAAAATGAACGTGAAGAAGAGTTGTTTTCAGAAATGATTGATAATATCTCTTGATAAGTAAAAAAAACTGTATCAATTACAATTTCATTATTTGATAAAGATTTTAAATCCGTATTTATATTTATCCAAAATAATTCTTCTGCATTTACTTCTATTTTAGACGTATTATTAGGTGAATGTAAAGAAAATTTAAATAATTGAATTAAATATTTAATCAAAATTCCCGAACGTAAAAGTTGATAATGCAACCAATTTTTTTGATAATATTTTGCTAAGAAAATCATCATGGCTTCAAAAAAATGTTTATAATATTTTTTATCTTTTTTCGTACTTTCTCCCTTGTAATGTAAAACCGTTATATCTCCTTTATAATAATTTTTATAACCAGCCAATTCTGCACTAAAAGACAAATCTATATCTTCTCCATACATAAAATAACGTGGATCAAATCCTCCAATTTCCTGATAGATTTTCTTCGTGGTGAACATAAAAGCACCAACTAAAATTTCGCAAGGAGCAATTTCAAATTCATCAACTTCTAATTTGTAATAATTATTTTTCTTTGAATGATTAAATCGACTATACAACTTAGAAAATGAATTTTTAGCTGTCGGAATATTACGTTTTGATTCTGGATGAAAATTTCCGTTTGTATCTATCATTCGTACTCCCACAAAACCTATTTTTTCTTTTGACTGATGAAATTCAATCAAAGATTCGAATAAATTCTCTGGAATAATTGTATCTGGATTAAGAATCAGAATATATTCTCCCAAAGCATTCTCAACCCCAATATTATTCGCTTTTGCAAAACCAAGATTTTCATTCTGAAGTAAAAAATTTACAGTAGGAAAAGTTTTTTTTAGGAATATAAAATCAATTTCCGATGAATCATTATCAATTACAATTATTTCGCCATCTACATTTTTTAAAGCTTCCTGACACGAATCAAGACAAAGCTCTAAATGTTTTGGCGCATTATAACTAACAATAATTATCGATAATTTCATTTTAAAATTTATTTTCTGAATATGGGATTCGATGTTGTATAGAACGAACCAACGTCGCTTCGTCTGCATATTCTAACTCATCTCCTACACCAAGACCTCGTGCAATGGTCGAAAAAATAATTTCGGCATTCTTTAATTGTCGATACAAGTAAAAAACAGTTGTATCTCCTTCCATTGTAGAACTTAAAGCAAAGATTATTTCCTTTACATTTTCATTTTGAACACGATCTACCAAAGTTTGAATATTCAATTGACCAGGTCCAATGCCTTCCATTGGAGAAATCTTTCCTCCTAAAACGTGATATTGTCCTTTAAATTGTCCTGTGTTTTCAATCGCCATCACATCACGCACATCTTCCACGACACAAATTATAGTTTCTTCTCTCAATGAGTTGTTGCAAATATCACAAACCTCATCATCAGAAATTGTATGACAATGTTGACAATATTTAACATCATCTACCAAATGAGAAAGCGCTTCGGATAAAGCCGTCGTTTGAGATTTGGGACGATTTAACATATGTAAAACAAGTCGCAAAGCTGTTCTCTTTCCTATTCCTGGCAAATTTGACATCTCTTCTACAGCTCGCTCTAAAACCTTGCTTGGGTAATTCATTCGTTCAAAAAATTATAGACAACAAATTTACAATTTTATCTTCGGAAAATTAATCTATCATCATTCACTCAAAAATATTAAATTTGGGCTTATTTACTAAATAAATTATGAACTCAACAATTTTACTACTTTGTGTTATCGTATACTTTGTAGGACTTTTAGTGATCTCTTACTTCACCAGTCGAAATTCTGACAATCAATCTTTTTTTAACGGAAACAAAAAAAGTAAATGGTGGTTGGTGGCTTTCGGAATGATTGGGACAAGCCTTAGTGGCGTTACTTTTATTTCGGTTCCGGGTACGGTCGGAAAATTAACTGGTTCCGAATATATTTATGGAGGATTCGAATATTATATGATGGTTATCGGATTTTTTCTTGGTTATTTTATCGTCGCGGGGGTATTACTTCCACTCTATTACCGAATGAATCTAACCTCAATTTACACCTATTTAGGAAAACGTTTCAATGTTGAAGCACATAAAATGGGATCGGTTTTCTTTATTATTTCTCGTGGAATTGGCGCAACAGCACGTTTATATTTAGTTGTAAATGTGTTACAAATATTTTTATTAGACAATTTAGGCGTACCATTTTGGGCAACAACATTTGTCTTATTATTGATGATATTATTATACACGTTCGAAGGTGGAGTAAAAACAATTGTCGTAACCGACACCTTGCAAACATCATTTATGATCATTAGCTTGATTGCTTGTATTTGGTTTATCCTTTCGCATCTTAATTTATCTGTTGGTGAAGCTTACGATAGGATGCAAGCCAAAAACTATACCCATTTCATTAATCTTGATCCAAATTCGAAAACTTATTTCTTAAAAACAATTTTGGGCGGAATGTTTATCACAATTGCGATGACTGGTCTTGACCAAGAAATGATGCAAAAAAATATTTCTGTTGATAATCTTCAAAACTCAAAAAAGAATATGTTGACGTTCGCTGGAACATTATTGATTGTGAATTTAGCGTTCTTATTTTTGGGTGGATTGCTTTATTTATACGCAATGAGTGAAGGTGGTTTTTATACTGCTGATGGTTTCTTTATGGAACAAGGCGGACAAAATATTATGGGTGATGATATGTTTCCAGCACTTTCGCTGTTAGGACATCATTTCCCAATGATTATTTCTGTAATTTTTATTATCGGATTAATTTCTGCTTTATTTCCTTCTGCCGACGGAGCTTTAACGGCGGTTACAAGTTCATATTGCGTCGATTTATTAAACATCAACGAAGACAAAGAAAAATCAGAAAAAGAAAAGAAAAAGATTCGTATTCGTGTTCACTTAATTTTCACGGTAGTTTTCTTTATCTTGATTATGGTTTTCAAAATGATTAACAACAAATCAATTGTTTATCTTGTGATGGAAATTGCAGGTTATACTTACGGACCTTTATTAGGATTGTTTGCTTTCGGAATTTTAACGAAACGTAACATTTACAGAAAATATTCAATTATTACAGTTGCTATTTTAGCACCTATTTTTACGTATATCATCAACGAATTAGTGATTAATTTTACTGATTACAAAATTGGTGTTGAATTAATCATTTTGAATGGTTTATTAACCTTTATCGGTTTGTGGTTAGTAAGTTCTAATCGTCAAAAAGAATTAAATTAAAAATGGAAAAGAAATTAAAATTAATCTGGGATTTTTATGGTCCCGATGCTATACCAACTGCAAAACATCATGCAATTCACTTGAAACAATATGCAGAAAAAGAAAAGTTACAAAGTACATTTTCTGAATTTGTAGAGGTTGAACCAGAATATGCAGTTGCTTATTTGGTGGTGGTAGAATCTGAAATGATACAAGTCCGTGACGCTTTGATACCTCATCGTGGCGAATGGCATGTGGAAGAAGAATAAATAAAAAAGACGAAGTTTTGCTTCGTCTTTTTTATTAAAAAACATCTCTCTGTACCCTTTACAATTAGAAGATTACAAAAAGATAAATAAACGTTGTAAAACTCTTGCCTTCTTATTAACTAACTTCAAGCTTCTTCTTTATAAACTTCAGCGCTGGTTTTTATAGTCTCATAAGTAGGTTAGCTATTATTACCGATTATTCTCCCCAATTGTAGTGATTTATGTTCTACGATTTTTTTGCCCTACAAAAAAGAATTATTTTTGTTCAAATTTTTATAAACAAACAATGACACTTCAAGAACTTCAAACACAAGTACAACAAACAAGGAGAGATATTTTGAGAATGGTACATGCCGTAAATAGTGGACACCCAGGTGGATCATTAGGTTGTGCAGAATATTTTGCTGCATTATACGGTAAAATCATGACTTACTCTACAGACTTCTCTATGGACGGAAAAGGAGAAGATTTATTCTTCTTATCAAACGGTCACATTTCACCAGTTTTCTACAGCACATTAGCTCGTTCAGGATTCTTCCCTGTTAGCGAATTAGCTACATTCAGAAAATTAGATTCTCGTTTACAAGGTCACCCAACAACACACGAAGGTTTACCTGGAATTCGTATCGCTTCTGGATCTTTAGGACAAGGTTTATCAGTTGCTTTAGGTGCTGCTCAAGCAAAAAAATTAAACAACGACGATAAATTAGTTTACACATTACATGGTGACGGTGAATTACAAGAAGGTCAAGTCTGGGAAGCTTTTATGTATGCTGCTGGTAAAAAAGTGGATAATGTAATTGCAACGATTGACTACAATGGTCGTCAAATTGATGGTGATACAGACCACGTTTTACCATTAGGAGATTTGAAAGCTAAATTAGAAGCTTTTGGATGGATTGTTTTAGAAGAAAAAGATGGAAATAACTTAGAAAAAGTAATTGCTATTTTAGAAGAAGCTAAAACATTAACAGGAAACGGAAAACCAGTTTCAATTTTATTACACACAGAAATGGGTAATGGAGTTGATTACATGATGGGAAGCCACTCTTGGCACGGAAAAGCGCCTAACGACGAGCAATTAGCTTCTGCATTAGAGCAAAATCCTGAAACTGAATTGACAGATTATTAATAATTTCAACACAATCAAAATACTATGAAAACGTTATTTTATTCTATACTTACGCTTTGTTCTTTAACAGCCTTTGGGCAGGAAAAAACATATTCTTTTGACAAAAAAGTATCGTATAAAATCAATTTACCAGAAGAATATCAGACTTATTTAGATGGTCAAAAAGATTTATTTTTTGTAACCTATATTTCTAAAGACGCTGTTTTAGGAACTTCGGAAGGAGGTCCTTATACTTCAGGAAGCTTTAATAAAGATGCTTTCTTTATCAACAACAGCAAGTTTTTCGAAGTATATGCCAATTCATTAGAAAATCAATTATCGATAAAAGCCCCTTATTATTACGAAGGTATATCGGATGATAGTTTAAAAACTTATTCAGATAACTTGTTCGAGAAATTTATTTCAGTTAAAAATCTAAATTCATCTACAACGATCAATGGATATAAGTGTAATGAATACGAATTAACATCTAAAACAGATTTCGAAACAAAATCTTCTACATTATGTGTTGATGAAAAAAATGCAATTAATAACGTTGCGATTATGTTTCCTCAAACAAAATTGAAAGGGCTTTTAATTAGATATGACGCAGGAGATTTTAATGGATTAACGATTCAAAATATTGCAAATTCTAACGTAAAAGTAACTTTTGATGAGAAAAAAGAAATCGAAAGTTTTACTAACGAATTGGCAAAAAAGAAACAAGAATACGATAACATGATGTCGTCTGTAGATACGGCTTATGCAGCCGAAGCAGTAGCTTATTCACCAGACAATCGTTACGAGGATCCTATTATTAATTATTACAATTATCAAACATCAGAAAGTGATAACGTAAATAGTCTTTTTGGAACTGTTGCTTCATTAAATTATAGCTTGATTTATAATGATAGTGATTATGATGGAAATCCTGATATAGAGCGTTCTAAAGCTTTGGCAACTGCGCAAGGTTCTACAAATCAATTGGTAAAACAATTCAAAAAGAATAAATTAGCAAACAAAAGCGAAGTAAAAGAATTAAATAACCTTTTCAAAACGTATTTCGATGATGCTAAAAAGTTTAAATTAACAGAAGTTTCAACAGATTATGATGAAGCGGCTGTAGCAGTAGATTCTGCTGTTGCTGCAACAGAAGTTAGTTTAGCCGAATATTATGATCCTTATACATCTGCTTACAAAACGACAGATATTAGCAAAATCGATTTGGCAATCGACAATCCAGACATTCAAGATTTCATGAAAGTTGCACCAGAACATTGCAAAAATTTGAAAGCTAAAATTCCGACTTTTACAGATAAAGATTTAGGAAATTTGGTTTACAATTACGCAGGACAAGTGTGCGATATGTACATTTATCAAAGCGGAAGTGTTGCTCTTTCGGGAACAATTGATGCAATAAGAAAAAGTGTTTTAGAAATCAATAACAAATATGATAAACTGAAAAAAGAAGACAAAGATAAGTTAACTACTTTCTTGAATTCTTTGGATTAATACTTATCAAATCAATTCGATAATGAAAAAATCAATCAGTTTTATATTAACGCTTTTTACATGTTTAACTTTCGCTCAAATGCAATCGTATAAATTCGAAAACGTTATTCAATATCGTATCAAAAGTGATTTCTATTCAGATTTTTTGGACATTTTATCAACCAAAGATTACAAAGCACATTTGATGATTACGCGAACACCGATGGGAAACTTCGCTTCATTAAAAGTAAACGACAATATGTATTCTGTTTACAGCGAAGAAGAAAATCCGAAGGTTTTTAAAATTGATTTCGAAGGCACAAAAGATTTATTAGGAAATTCTTTTTTAGCGACTAATAATCCAAGTTTAACAAATTCCGCAATCGGAAATAGTTATGTTGCGAATAGAACTGGTCAAAAAGAAACGATTCTAAATAAACAATGTGAAGTGTATAACATTTTCAGAAAAGATAATGACAACGACAATGGTACAGAAATTTGCATCGATACAAATTCTAACATCAACACCGTTCCGTTTATCAATTCTGAACTAAATTTGAAAGGCTTGATTTATCGAGTTGGACATAATATTGTGTTAGAAAATGTTGAAATCTTAGAAAATTGGATAAAAAAGAGCGCCGAAGAGGAAGAAGAAATTAATGTTTCGCCAAATGATTTTATTTATCAATTTGATGAAAAAACAGAAGTAGAAAAATACAAAAACGAATACAAAAAACAAAAACAATGATAGACTTAACATACACAGAAAAAAAAGATACACGTAGTGGATTCGGAGATGGATTGACAGAGTTAGGAAGAACAAATCCTAACGTTGTTGCATTGTGTGCTGACTTGATTGGTTCATTGAAAATGGATCAATTTATCAAAGAAAACCCAGAGCGTTTTTTCCAAATTGGTATTGCTGAAGCAAACATGATGGGAATTGCTGCAGGTTTGACAATTGGAGGTAAAATTCCTTTCACAGGAACTTTCGCTGAATTTTCTACAGCTCGTGTGTACGATCAAATTCGTCAATCTATCGCTTACTCTAACAAAAATGTAAAAATCGCTGCATCGCACGCTGGTTTAACGTTAGGAGAAGATGGTGCAACTCATCAAACATTAGAAGATATTGGTTTGATGAAAATGTTACCAGGAATGGTGGTTATCAATCCTTGTGATTACAATCAAACTAAAGCGGCTACAATTGCTGCAGCTGAATATGAAGGTCCTGTTTACTTACGTTTCGGTCGTCCTGCTGTTCCAGTTTTCACACCAGCTGACCAAAAATTTGAAATTGGTAAAGGTATCTTAATGAACGAAGGTTCTGATGTAACAATTGTTGCGACAGGTCACTTAGTTTGGGAATCTTTGGTTGCTGCTGCTGAGTTAGAAAAAGAAGGAATTTCTTGTGAGGTGATCAATATTCATACAATCAAACCATTGGATGAAGAAATTATCTTAAACTCTGTAAAGAAAACAGGAAAAATTGTAACAGCTGAAGAACATAATATTTTAGGTGGTTTAGGTGAATCTGTTGCAAGAGTTTTAGCTCAAAAATTACCAACAAAACAAGCTTTTGTTGCGGTTAATGATAAATTCGGTGAATCTGGAACACCTTCAGATTTAATGAAAAAATATGGAATCGATTCTACTGCTGTAATCGAGAAAGTAAAATCTTTACTTTAATTCCATCATAATATTAAAAAGGAGCTAAAAAATTTAGCTCCTTTTTTTATAGGTTAAATATAAAATAGGTTGGTTGAAAAAGCAAAACTGCTTTAATCCTATATATATTTTGCAAAATTAGTTTATATTACTAACTTAAAAAATACTCATTTAATGGTATTTTATTAACTTTTACTTGTAAGCATATGAAAAAAGCAAATCAAAAATCTATTACTGAATATGCAAGTATTGTAAAAAAACTATGGAGTGAAAATACAGATCGTAGAACCTTAAACGAAAAAAATGAGAGTTTTCAATCGATTAATGATTATTTACAAACTTTAAGAAGTCTTGCTCTTGGTGAATCTTTTATGTATTTCATCAATCCTAATTCTGCAACATTCGAATATGTTTCTCCTCAATGCGAAGATATTTTGGGTTATCTTCCTGACGAATATACAGCTGAATTATGTGTTCAAATGGTACATCCCGATGATTTGCAACATGTGATTGATATTCAGCAACGAATTGCAAATTTTAGTATGGAAATTGTCCCTGAAGAAAGAATGAATTATAAATTTACTTATGATTTTCGTGTGATAGATAAAAAAGGAGAAATTCATCAAATTCATTTGCAACATTTCTTTTACGAATTAAGTAAAAATTTTTTACCAAATCGAGTTTTTTGTTTAGCGACTGACATCACACAAATAAAGGTTGGAGGAAAGCCTATTATGCATATTTACAACATCAAAGATGGATTGAATAATCTTCTTAATTCAAAAACAAATTCATCTTTACAACTTACAAAAAAAGAAACGGAGATTATCGAATTTCTGATTAAAGGCTACACAAGTCAGGATATAGCAAACGCTATAGATTTAAGTAAACATACTATTGACACGCATCGAAGAAATATTTTGAAAAAGAACAACTGTTCTAATACTTCAGAATTATTTAGTCTTTACTTCAAAAAATAGAAAAAAGCAAGCCGATAAGCCGGGTTCTGTCACCTTAATAAATCAAGATGCTTTGTCATTTATCTAGTATTTTAGTTACCTAAAATATCAATCTGCCTACCCCCCAGCAACGAACGAGTAGCTCTTAACTGCTGGTATACATGGCATTGCTCCGCATAGAGTTTACCTGGTTTCACTACAGCCGAACTGTACATACTTTCTGTTGCACTTGTCCTCGCCTCTCGACGGACGGGCGTTACCCGCTATGCTTACTCTTTGGAGCCCGGACTTTCCTCTTCACATACATGAAGCGACAAAGTGGCTTGCTGAGCGCAAATGTACGGCAAAAGTTACCGAAATAAAAAAGGCTTGAACAAAAATGTTCAAGCCTTTCTATTATAGAAACTTAGAAATTATTCTGATTTTTCTTCTTTCGTTTTTCCTTTTACAGAAATTTTAACACCATCTTTTGCTTCATTTAAATCAAGAGTTAATTCATCTCCTTCACTAATTACAGCATTGATAATTTCTTCTGCCATTGGATCTTCGATGTATTTCTGAATAGCACGTTTCAACGGACGAGCTCCATAATCTTTATCAAATCCTTTGTCTGCGATAAAATTCTTCGCTTCCTCTGTTAATTCAATATGATAATTCAAAGCTATTAAACGCTCGATTAAACTTGCTAATTCAATATCGATGATTTTCATGATGTCTTCTTTTGTCAATGAATTAAAGAAAATAATATCATCAATACGATTCAAAAATTCTGGCGCGAAAGCACGTTTTAAAGCTGTTTCAATTGTTGATTTTGCGCGTTCATCAGCAGAATCTTTCTTAGATGAAGTTCCAAATCCAACACCATCTCCAAACTCTTTCAATTGTCTTGTACCAATGTTAGACGTTAAAATGATAATCGTATTACGGAAATCAACTTTACGACCTAAACTATCTGTTACATGACCATCATCCAAAATTTGTAACAAGATATTGAATACATCTGGATGCGCTTTCTCAATCTCATCTAACAAAATTACCGCATATGGTTTACGACGAACTGCTTCTGTCAATTGTCCACCTTCTTCGTAACCAACGTAGCCCGGAGGTGCTCCAACTAAGCGAGAAACGGCAAATTTCTCCATGTATTCTGACATATCGATACGAATTAACGCATCATTCGAATCAAAGATTTCTTTCGCCAAAACTTTCGCTAATTGTGTTTTACCAACACCCGTAGTTCCTAAAAAAATGAATGAACCAATTGGTTTGTTCGGATCTTTCAATCCTGC
The DNA here is from genome assembly GCF_002378465.1 of Empedobacter sp. UBA3475. Lineage (NCBI taxonomy): Bacteria > Pseudomonadati > Bacteroidota > Flavobacteriia > Flavobacteriales > Weeksellaceae > Empedobacter > Empedobacter sp. UBA3475. The sequence continues at coordinate 44,574 of NZ_DFRA01000036.1, forward strand.
ACGATTACGTTGAATTGCTTTTACAACTTTCGTTACCGCTTCATCTTGACCAATTACTTTTCCTTTCATTAACTCATTCATCTGAGCCAATTTTTTCAATTCTTTTTCAGCTACACGATGTACAGGAACGCCAGACATCAACGAAACAACTTCCGCTACATTTTCTTCTGTAACTGTTTCACGATTCTCTTTCGATTCTTGTACCCATTTTGCTTGCTCACGTTTCAAATCACTTTCTATTTGTTTCTCTGAATCACGTAAACGAGCAGCTTCTTCGTATTTTTGAGATTTTACAACTTTCGTTTTCTCTTCGCGAACTTCTTCTAATTTTGCTTCAAGATCTAAAATTTCTTGAGGAACTTTTATATTCTTGATATGCACGCGAGAACCCGCTTCATCTAAAGCATCAATCGCTTTATCTGGCAAGAAACGATCTGTAATATAACGTGTTGTCAAATTTACACAAGCTTGCAACGCTTCATCTGTATAATTTACATTATGATGCGCTTCATACTTATCTTTGATATTATGTAAAATCTGTAATGTTTCTTCTGGAGTTGTTGGTTCAACCATCACATTTTGAAAACGACGAACTAATGCACCATCTTTTTCAATATATTGACGATATTCGTCCAACGTTGTTGCTCCAATACATTGTAATTCACCACGCGCCAAAGCAGGTTTGAACATGTTAGAAGCGTCTAAAGAACCCGTAGCTCCTCCTGCTCCAACAATTGTATGTAACTCATCAATGAAAAGAATAATATCATCATTTTTCTCTAATTCATTCATGATTGCTTTCATACGCTCTTCAAATTGTCCACGATATTTAGTTCCAGCAACTAATGATGCTAAATCTAATGTTACCACACGTTTGTTGAACAATACGCGCGAAACTTTACGTTGTACAATTCTTAACGCTAAACCTTCTGCAATTGCAGATTTACCAACACCTGGCTCTCCAATTAACAATGGATTGTTCTTTTTACGACGAGAAAGAATTTGCGAAACACGTTCTATTTCTTTTTCGCGTCCAACTACAGGATCTAATTTTCCTTCTTGCGCAATCGCTGTCAAATCTCGTCCGAAATTATCTAAAACTGGTGTTTTACTTTTCGAAGTAGGTTTACTTGTAGATGCACGCTCAAAATCGTTATCAGAATCACCTCCATCAAAAGATGGATTTTCTGCACGAGGAGATTGAATTTCCTCATCTTGAAATTGAAATTTGAATTCCTCCTTTACTGTATTGTAATCAATATCCAACTTATTCATCAATTTTGTAATCGGATCGTTTTCATTACGAAGAATACACAATAATAAGTGAATTGTATTTACAGTCGGACTTTTAAACAATTTTGCTTCTAAGAATGTTGTTTTCAACGCTCTTTCAGCTTGTTTTGTCAAACTCAAATTTTTTATATTATTACCTGGAGTTTCTTTTGCTGGGTTTAGGTTTTCTATTTTTTGACGCATTTCGTCTAAATCGACATTCAATGCTTCTAAGACAGAAATGGCTTTCCCTTCACCGTCGCGAATAATCCCCAACAGAAGGTGTTCCGTTCCTATTTGGTCGTGGCCTAATCTCAACGCTTCTTCCTTACTATAAGAAATAACGTCTTTTACTTGTTGTGAGAAATTATCGTTCATTTTATTATTTAAGCTGTCTTTAACAAATATAATTATTCTGATAGACTATAGCATAAATTATGCCTATGTCCGAAATGATTTGATGATTCCTTAAAATAACGAATTATTGTCTATTAATTTCAAAATAGCTGACAATATTTCATATCAATTCTTAAAGAATTCATAATAATTTGAGAGATAGATGTCGTTGCTAAAAAATCGTACAAATCACCTTTTTTCATTTTCAAATCATCGTGAAGTTCTAAAATTTCTTCGGATTTTAAATCATTATTTTGATTAAAAATTTCATCAATTTCATTTCTTCTTTCAGGACTGTACAATGTCGACGAACACCATGTCACAATTTTTTCTTGCGAAATATCTTTTACGCTCAGTTTATTTTCATTCCAAAACAAAAGGTAAGCATTTTTAGTTAGTCTTTCAAAAACAAAAATTGTAAAAGGTGCGATTCCTGACAAATTTTCCGAATTAATAAACTCATTTACAGAATTATATTTCAATAAATCTAATAAGATAATTCCTCTACTTTCTCTGTATTTTTCTTTGAAATGCATTGGTTTTTCGATTCCTCCATTCAAAATACACGCAACATATTGTTCCGAATAAAAAATCCAAGTTCCATTTGCGCGCTCATCTACAGGCGAAAAATAAGTTTTATCAAAACGCTTTTGCTCCACAATCTCTTTAGAAGAAGAACGATTTATTTCCTCATCTCGGTTGTGCGTCAACACAAATTCATCCTCATTTCTGTAAAAACTGATTATACACATCTCATTTTTCAATTTAGTTCAAATGTAAAAATTTATCTTTGCAAAGAATTATGAGTATTCAGAAAACTATAGCGCATTCCTTTGATGAAATGAAATCGATTCTTTTGCAATTTGACGATCTGTCTTTTCAAAAGGAATTAGAAATCATTTCTGGTGCTTCTGTTGGTCAACATTTTCGTCATATTATCGAGTTTTATTCGTGCTTTTTACAAGCGCAAAAAAACAATTGTATTTGTTATGATGATAGAGAGCGAAATCGTGCTTTAGAAAATTCGGTTGTTGAAAGTTTGAATACGCTGAATCATCTAAAATCACAAATAGAACGTTTAGATTTAGAAAAAACAATTCAGCTAAAACAGAATTATTACGGAGAGAATTTCACAATTAATACCACAAATTATCGCGAATTAATGTATTGTTTTGATCATAGCATTCATCATTTTGCGTTGATTAAAATTGCGATCGAAACTCATTTTTCAACGATTAAAATTCCACAAAATTTTGGAATTGCATCTTCTACAATTGCTTTTCAAAATCAAGAAAAATGAATCCGAAAATAACAAAATGGACACGATACGAATTTTGGCCATTCTGGTTATTTTATGCGCCATTGACACCTTGGTACATTTATAAAATCTTTCAAACAGGCGCTCCAGCTTACTTTTGCTCGGCAAATCCTACAATGAAATGGGGCGGATTTATTGATTATTCTAAAATTGATTTACTCAATCAAATTGATAAAAATTATAAGCCAAAAACCATTTTTTTTGATGAATTTACAACACAAGAAATTCCGTTTAATTTTCCCTTTATTGCAAAACCAAATCTTGGTGAACGTGGAATTGGTGTAGAATTAATCAGAAATGAAATTGATTGGAAAAATTATTTAGAGCAAAATAATCGAGATTTAATTTTACAAGAATATATTCAATCAAACTTTGAGTTTGGTGTTTTCTATGTTAGATTACCAAAAGAAAAAAATGGTAAAATACTGTCGATAACAGCAAAAGATTTTTTGACGTTTACGGGTGATGGAAAATCAACTTTGAAAGAATTAATCGAACAAAATTTAAGAGCTTTTTACCGAAAAGATTATTTGTTTAAACGTTTACAAAACGAACTAAATTCAGTTCTTCAAAAAGATGAAAAATTATTGGTTGAACCAATAGGAAATCATAGTCGAGGAACAACTTTTTTAGATGGATCTTCTCTAAAAACGTCTAAATTAGAAGAAACTATAGATCAAATCGCACAAAAAATTGATGGTTTTTATTATGGTCGTATCGATTTGAAAGCAAAAAGTTTAGAAGATTTTCAGAACGGAAATTTTGTCATACTTGAAATTAATGGTGCAAATTCTGAAGCAACTCATATTTATGATCCGAATTTTAATTTGATAAAAGCTTATAAGGAAGTGATTAAGCATTTGAATTACCAACATAAAATTGCTGTTCAAAATCATCAATTAGGCGTGAAATGGACAGATTGGAAATTGCTTGCGAGAGAATTAATAAAACGCTATTAAACTTAATTTGACCAAAATTGGCAGATTTTCTGGAAAGGAATAAAGATTGAATGATGTTTTCAAAACCAATTTTATGAGTTATCCTTTTCCGAAGAAAACTATTATAATTCCTCTGCTACTGCTTATACCAATGTGGATTATCTTTTTGTTCCAACAAAACGGATACAATTTAAACGGTTGTTACGGCGTTATTCCGAGAACTTTCGTAGGATTGAAAGGAATTCTGCTCTCACCTTTATTTCATTCGGGTTGGAAACACATTATCAGTAATACCTTTCCGTTAGCATTTCTTAGCTTTATCGCACTATTGATGTACGATAGATTAGCTTATTATGTTATTTTTTTTGGTTGGATTTTATCAGGAATTATTCTTTGGATGATTGGAAATCCTCCTTTTTTAGATGATAATGTAAGTTGCCATATCGGAGCAAGTTCTATCGTTTATTTATTGGCTTCGTTCATATTTTTCAGTGGAATTATTAGAAAAGAACGCGGTTTAATGGCGATTTCATTAATCATTATTTTATTATACGGCGGAATGATTTGGGGAATGGTTCCTCAAGAAATTTTACCACAATTAAAAACAGATACAAGTAGTAATTCTATTTCTTGGGAAGGACATTTAAGTGGATTTATTTCGGGTGCATTTTTTGCTTATTTGTTTAGAAATATTGGTCCACAAAAAGAAGTTCCGAAATGGGATCAAGAAAATTATTATGATCCACAAGCCGAGCGTTTATGGGATATTTACCAAGAACAAGAACGTTTGAAAGCAGAATATCTTGAATCTTTGGATGAGAAAGATGATAAAAATATTGAACCAAATTATCAAACAAAAACCCCTGAAAATTAATTTTCAGGGGGTTTTATTTTTTCAAATTCTTCTTAGAAAGGCATTCCAGGAATGTTTGGTAAATTTTCTTGAGCTGTTTTTTTCGCTCTGTCAATTGCTTCTGTTTTTACTTGTTCCAACGCTTTGTTTAACGTCATCACTAACAAATCTTCAATTTCTTCTTTTTCCATTCCTTCAGCAAGTTCAATATCTTTTATTGTTGCTAATTTAGACATTGTAATTTTTACTTTTCCATCGTTAGAAGTCGTTGTAAAAATTTCTCCATCTAATTCATTTTTCAAATCAGAAAATTTATCTTTAAATGAATTGATTTTTCCCATCATTCCCATGATGTCTCCAAAATTTCTAAACATTTGTCTTTATCTTTAATAATTAGTTATTCGTGTAGTTTTTTCCACAATAAATCTTTCAATTCTGTGATTCCTTTTCCAGAAACAGACGAAATAAATATCGTATCAATATCAGTTGGTAATTGTGCTTTAATCTCAGCTTCCAATTCATCATCTAACATATCTGACTTAGAAATAGCTAAAATTCGTTCTTTATCTAACAATTCAGGATTGAATTTTTTCAATTCATTCAACAGAATTTCATATTCTTTTTTATAATCTTCTGTATCGGCAGGAATTAAAAATAATAAGTTAGAATTACGCTCAATATGACGCAAGAAACGATGTCCAAGACCTTTTCCTTCTGCCGCACCTTCGATAATTCCAGGAATATCTGCCATAATAAATGACTGATGATTACGGTATTCTACAATTCCCAAGTTAGGTGTTAACGTTGTAAATGCGTAATCTGCAATTTTTGGTTTAGCAGCCGAAACAGCTGATAATAAAGTAGATTTTCCTGCATTTGGAAAACCAACTAAACCAACATCTGCCAAAATTTTCAACTCCAATGTAACTTGACGCTCGTCACCATCCAAACCTGGCTGTGCATAACGAGGCGTTTGACGCGTTGCAGAACGGAAATGCCAGTTTCCTAGCCCCCCTTTTCCTCCTTGCGCAATAATTAATTCTTGCCCATTTTCTGTTACTTCGCCAATAATATTTCCTTCGTCATCTTTGGCAATTGTTCCGATCGGAACTTCCAAAATAATATCTTCACCGTCAGCACCAGTAGAACGAGATTTACCTCCACGTCCACCGTTTTGCGCACGGAAATGTCTTTTGAATCGAAATTCTAACAAGGTCCAAAGATTTGAGTTTCCAAGAAGCGTGATATTTCCTCCACGTCCACCATCTCCACCATCTGGTCCACCTTTGTCAATATATTTTTCGCGATGCAAACTTGCTGAACCCGCACCTCCATGTCCGGCTCTACAATTTATTTTTACGTAGTCAACAAAATTTGATTGCATAATTTTTCTCTTTTAATTAGTCTGCAAAAGTACAATTTCTAATTTGTTTATTAAAATCTTGTATTATCTATTTTGAATGAATAATTTATAATGACTCAGATTTTTATTTATATTTATTCAATTAATTAACACACTATCATGAATACTAAAAAAATTTGTCCGAATATACTGATGACTAACTTCTGAAAAAGCAAAAACAAACCAAAACAATGGTAATTACTTTTGGATGTTTGATGTTTTTGATTTCTATCTTCTTGGTATATTCAGCAATAAAATCAAAAAATTATGCATTAATTGCCGTTGCTTGCAGAACTTCAACTACTTTGATGCCTTTGGTCATAAGGCTTTCTATGATTAACAAAGAAATAAAATCGCGCCAAAAATAGATTCAATAGTATGAATAACGAACATTTACAACGTTTACTTCCTTTTGGTTATATTTATTTAGTCATCATGGGGATTATTAAAGAATCCATTTTTTACTATCAATTGGATATTAATATTCTGAAATTTTCGAGCATTATGGATATTTTAATTAGTCCAATAGCCGAAATCACCGCACATTCTTTCTTACTAATCTTTTTTATTCTTCTCATTTTTCTACTTTATGGTTTCAAACAATATTCATTGAAACATTCAGAGAAAAAATTTATTAAGAAATTTTTAAAAAAATATTTCAAAATTGATGAAAGTAAAGTATTAACACATACAGAATTCGAAAAGATAATTGATAAAACTCTAATCAATTATTTCTTTGCATTATTAATTTGTTTCTTTTTAGGATTTGGAATTGGTGGTGGTAATTTTCTGTCAAAACGAATAAAAAATGGAGATTTAAAATTCGAAAAATATGGGCAAACCTTAACTTTCAATTCTGGTGAGAAAAAAGAAATTTATTTAGTCAATACGAATAGTCTCTATTATTTCTATGTTGTAAAAGGTCAAAAAACTGTTGAAATTTCGCCAATTGGCACAATACAATCAATCGCAAAAAATAAGTAATCAAAACATATTTTTATAATGAATAGGATTGATTAATTTTGCAACATGTACAAACAATTCAAAAACATTTTATTCCAATTACAGCCCGAAGATGCGCATCATTTTGTTACGCGAAATCTAAAAAATTATGCTGCATTTCCTGGAGTTGGAAAATTATTAGATAAATTTTATCAATACAATCATCCAAGTTTAGAACGAGAAGTTTTTGGAATTAAATTCAAAAATCCAATTGGTTTAGCTGCTGGTTTTGATAAAAATGCTGAATATATTGAAGAATTGGACCACTTCGGATTTGGCTTCATCGAAATTGGAACCGTTACACCAAAACCTCAACCAGGGAATGATGCGCCACGTATGTTTCGTTTGGTAGAAGATGAAGCGATTATCAACCGAATGGGATTTAATAACAAAGGTGTTGATTTTGCTGTTTCGAAAATTAGAGAACTAAAAAATCGTGAAAACTATATTATTGGCGGAAATATTGGTAAAAACAAATTGACACCAAATGAAGATGCTGTTGACGATTACATCAAATGTTTCAATGCATTGTTTGATTATGTTGATTATTTTGTAGTCAATGTAAGTTCTCCAAACACACCTGGATTACGCGATTTACAAGAAAAAGAACCTTTATTGTACATTCTTAATTATTTGCAACAATACAATAATCAAAACGAAAAACCGAAACCAATTTTACTTAAAATCGCACCAGATTTAACAGATTCTCAATTGGACGATATTATAGATATTGTATTAGAATCTAAAATTACTGGAGTGATTGCTACAAATACAACCATTTCAAGAGAAGGATTAAAATCTGATCCAGAAATTGTAAAAGAAACTGGTGGAGTTTCGGGAAAACCACTTAAAAATCGTTCAACAGAAGTGATTCGTTATCTTTCTGAGAAATCGAACAAAGCATTTCCTATCATTGGAGTTGGCGGAATTCATACAGCCGAAGATGCTAAAGAAAAACTGGAAGCTGGTGCAAGTTTGTTACAAGTTTATACAGGTTTTATTTATGAAGGTCCTGCTATTGTAAAAAACATTTGTAAAGGCTTGGTTGAAGAAAAATAGAAAAGTCATTCTGATGTCGGTTCTTCATTTCACAAAAAGCTACATTCAGAAATGATAATAATAAAAAAATGCTCCTTTAATTAAAAGGAGCATTTTTAGTATTATGTAAAAGTTGTTCTTATAAAACTTCTTTAATTGCTGCGTTCAATTTTTCGGTAATATCTTCAATAGAACCTACTCCATCAATCTCAACCCATTTTCCTTGCGCTTTGTAGTGTTCTGCTACAATTGCAGTTTTCTCGTAATATTCTGTAATACGATCACGGATAATTTTTTCGTCCACATCATCAGCACGACCAGAAGTTTTTCCGCGTTCTAATAAACGTTGAACCAAAATTTCGTCATCCACAACTAATGCTAATGTAATCGAAACTTCGCTTTCGTATTTATCTGCTAAGATTTTATCTAAAGCTTCTGCTTGAGATGTTGTACGTGGATATCCATCAAAAATGTATCCTTGCGCATTTGGATTGTTATCTAAATGATCAACCAACATATTTGTTGTTACCTCATCTGGAACTAATTGTCCCTTGTCCATGTAAGATTTCACAAGAGCGCCTAATTCTGTTTCATTTTTAAGGTTGAAACGAAATAAGTCTCCAGTAGAAATTTGAGGAGTTTGGTACTTTTCTTCTAAAAATTTAGCTTGTGTTCCTTTACCACTGCCAGGAGGTCCGAACAATACAATGTTTAGCATTTTGTTTTAATGTTTTATTTGATAAATATCTGGTAAATTTCTTCCTAATCCGTCAAAATCTAATCCATAACCTACTACAAATTTATCAGGAATAGAAATTCCTACTAAATCTACTTTTAAATCTTTTTTGTAAGCATCTGGCTTAAATAATAAAGTTGCTACTTTTAATGATTTTACCTTTTTCTCTTTCAAGATTCGGTGCAACTCTACTAACGTATTACCTGTATCTACAATATCTTCTAAAATAATTACGTGACGTCCTTCAACATTCATCGGAATATCCATCTCAATAGTAATTTTCCCTGTTGATTCTGTTCCTTCGTAAGATTTTAATTTCAAGAACGAAATCTCACATTCTCCTTGATATTGTTTTAAGAAATCGCTGAAGAACATTACAACTCCGTTTAATACACCAACAAAAATCGGTCTTTCGTCTTTGTATTCTTCGTAAACTTCGTTTGCCATATTTTTGATGGCGTGTTCTATTTCTTCAAAAGCGATGTACGGAATAAATTTTTTGCCGTGAATTTCTATTTCTTTCATTGTTTGAGATATTCAAATATATACTTTTTTTTGATAAAGTTTAAAACATTTATCTATTTTATTAGATTGTCATTGAGAAAATGCGTGTTTCTGGCTCGTTATCTATCATTCTCTTATCGAATGTCATACACACATTTCGAACGTATGGACGTCCTTCTTCTTTTACGATCAAACCATTTTCTACAAATTCAATCAAATTATCGTCAACCATATCTTGTAACATAGTTTTGATACGATCTACATCATCAAATTTCATGTTATCATCAGCCCAAGAAGTTTCTAAATTACACATTAAATTTAGAATATGACGACGCATAATCAAATCTTCTTCTGATAAAATATGACCTTTGAAAACGGATAACTCTCCGTTATTGATTGATTTTTCGTACTCTTCTACCGTCTTCTCGTTTTGTGCAAAACTGTACCAAGAATCGCTGATAGAAGAAACTCCTAAACCAACCATTAATTGTGTTTTCGAAGAAGAATATCCCATAAAATTACGATGTAATGTATGGTTTTTCATCGATTGATACATCGAATCTTGTTCTAAGGCAAAATGATCCATTCCAACTTCGAAATAGTTCATTTCCTCAAACATTTTCTTTCCTTCTTCATATAATGCACGTTTCAATTCTGGTGAAGGCAAATCATCCTCCTGAAAACCACGTTGTCCCACACCTTTTATCCACGGCACATGTGCATAACTGTAAAACGAAATACGATCTGGATTTAATTCTTTTGTCAAATTAATTGTTTCCATCATTCCTTCCATTGTTTGATGTGGAAGACCAAAAATCAAATCGTGAGAAATCGATGTAAAACCAATTTCACGCGCTTCTTCTGTTGCTCTTTTCACATTCTCGAAAGGTTGAACACGATTAATCGCTTCCTGAACTTTCAGATCATAATCTTGTACACCATACGAAATACGTCTAAAACCTAAATCGTATAAAGCCTGTAAATGTTCTCTTGTTGTGTTATTTGGATGACCTTCTAAACTAAATTCGTGTCCTTCAGCTACATCCGCATATTCAAAAATACCATCAATTAATTTCTTCAAATTTTCTGGAGAAAAAAACGTTGGTGTTCCTCCTCCTAAATGAATTTCTTTAATTTTTGGTCGAGATGAAAATAAATCCACATATAATCTCCATTCTTTCAAAACTGTATCAATATACGGAACTTCTACCGAATGTTGTTTCGTAATACGTTTGTTACATGCACAAAACGTACACAACGACTCGCAATAAGGTAAATGAATATAAATTGATATTCCTTCTTCTACATTACTTTCATCGAAAGATCGTTGAAAAGTTTCAATCCAACCTTGTTTAGTAAAATCATCATTGTCCCAAAACGGAACAGTTGGATAACTTGTGTAACGAGGTCCTGGAATATTATATTTCTGAATTAAATTATCCATTATCTAAAAAAATTAAAAATACTTAATCAACTTGACTAAGTATTATTTAATAAATTTTCTTTAAAAATTATTTTTATAGAATTGCCTGACGAACTCTAACTAATTTAGTTAATAAGTCTTCTAACAAATCTAATTGTAACATGTTTGCACCGTCACTTTTTGCATTTTTAGGATCTGGATGCGTTTCGATAAAAATACCATCAGCACCAACAGCAATTCCAGCTTTAGCAATCGTTTCGATTAATTCTGGCTTTCCTCCTGTTACACCTGAAGCCTGATTTGGTTGTTGTAAAGAATGTGTGATATCTAAAATAACTGGTGCATAATTTTGCATCACAGGAATTCCACGATAATCTACCACTAAATCTCCGTAACCTAACATTGTTCCACGCTCGATAATTGCTACATTATTATTACCAGAATCTGTTACTTTTTCTACAGGAAATTTCATTGCTTCTGGCGAAAGAAATTGACCTTTTTTCAACGTAACATGTTTTCCAGTTTGTGCAGCTGCAACCACTAAATCGGTTTGACGAACCAAGAAAGCAGGAATTTGTAGCACATCTACATAAGCCGCCGCCATTTCTGCATGAAAAGGTTCGTGAATATCTGTAGTTGTTGGAACATCAAAAGTTTCTCCAACTTTTTGAATAATTTTCAATGCTTTTTCATCTCCAATCCCTGTAAAACTATCAATACGAGAACGATTTGCTTTTTTGAAAGATCCTTTAAAAACATAAGGAATCTCTAATTTATCAGTAATTGTTACTACTTTTTCAGCAATTCTCAAAGCCATATCTTCACTTTCGATGGCACATGGACCAGCAAGTAAAAAGAAGTTTGGCGAATCTTTGTGTTTTATCTTTGATAAAGTTTCTATCATTGTGCAAATTTACACAAAGTTATCGACTTATTTTTCATAATTTTGCCTATACTTTATCATTCTTATTTATCGTTTTATGGATTTTTTATCTAACATTGGTATAGCTGATATTTTTGGCTATCTTGCTTCAGTCTTTATTGTACTAGCATTCTTTTTTTCGAAGATTACAATTATCCGCATTATCAATGCAATTGGTTGTGTATGTTTTGTAATTTATGCTGCTATGATCGAGGCTTGGCCAGTCCTTATTCCAAATGCGATTTTATTTTTAGTTCAGGCGTATTATATCATCTTCAAACCTGGAAAATAATCTTCAAAAACCATAAAATTGAAAATCCTATCTGCTGTACTAAATAATATTGAAACGGATCAAAGATTAGATAAAGTTTGCCATTCTTTGTTAAAATTTGGATACGATGTAGAATTGATTGGCGCGACTATAAACGGTAGACCGAAATTGAATAAACCGTACAAGACATTTTTGATGGAACAAAAGAATCAATCAACAATGAAAAAGTATGCTGAATTCAATTACAAATTATTTTTCACTTTACTTAAAAAAGCGGATAAACAAACTATTTTACTAGCGAATGATTTAGATAGCTTACTTCCTTTTTATTTGGTAAGTAAAATCAAAAAAATTCCTTTAGTTTTTGATAGTCACGAAATTTATTCAGAATTGCCATCATTACACAATCGTCCTAAAACAAAAAAAGTTTGGAAAACTTTAGAACGTTCTCTTGTTCCAAAAATCAAGTATTTTTATACCGTAAGTGATGGATATGCCAATTGGTTTCGCAAGGAATATGGTGCTAATCCGGCTGTGATTAGAAATGTTCCCAACCGAACAAAACTTAACGATAAACAAGATTTAATTTTCTTTCGCTTACCCGAAAATCCAACAAACGATAAAATATTATTGTATCAAGGCGCAATTAACATGAGTCGAGGAATTGACAGAATGATTGAAGCGTTCAAACACATTGATAATTGTCAATTTTGGATTGCTGGCGAAGGGCCTAAAAAAACTGAATACGAACAATTGGTAAAAGATTTAGACTTAACTAATCGCATTCATTTTTTAGGAAATATTCCCCCAAAAACTTTAAAAACTATAACACCTTTAGCTGATGTAGGAATGAGTATGGAAGAAGATTTAGGATTAAGCTATCGCTACGCTCTACCGAATAAATTATTTGACTTTATTCAAGCTAGAGTACCAATTTTAGCAACAAATTTACCAGAAATAAAAAAAATAGTCGAAGAGTATAAAGTTGGAAAAGTGATTGACAACCACTATCCAAAACATTTGGCTGAAAAACTACAAGAAATCTTAGACGAAGGAAAAAGAAGTTACCAAGAAAATCTTGCAAATGCTGCAAACGAACTTTGTTGGGAAAATGAAGAATTGAAATTGAAGGAGATTTTTGAAAAAATAAAAAAGTAGATTAAAATTTAATCTACTTTTACCGGTAGTGCATTTGTAT